>JANOOW010000280.1:0-1634 GCA_031421555.1 Hyphomicrobiaceae bacterium
GCGCGCGCTTGGCTAAGCGCGTCGGCGCACCACGGCATGTGGGCCCTTAGCTCAGTTGGTAGAGCAACTGACTTTTAATCAGTAGGTCGCTGGTTCGAATCCAGCAGGGCTCACCATTCATTTCAATAACTTAGCATCCCATCGGCAGATGGGTGCTGTGGACTAGCAACCACCTAGCAACCACCGATTGATGGTGTCCTGCTACTCCAACGTTTATTGGTTTCAGGCTGAATTGCTTACGCTATTGGAGGTGTCGGCATCGGTGGTGCGCGTACCGGCATCGTACCTCGATACACTGGCATGGTCTTATCGTCCCGTTTCAGATGGACGGCGTTCCCGGCATCAGCTTCCCCGGCATCAAGCCGCGGGAAACGTTCACCTACGAATTTCCGGTCCGGCAAAATGGCACTTACTGGTATCACAGCCACTCCGGCCTCCAGGAGCAGTTGGGACATTACGGCCCGATGGTAATTGACCCCGCTGGCCCTGACCCGGTTGCCTATGACCGGGAACACGTGATCGTGCTCAGTGACTGGAGTTTCCAGCAGCCGCACCGCCTGTTCCAGCAACTCAAGCAGGAAGGCGGTCATTTCAACCGACAGAAACAGACTTTCCTCGGCATGCTTCGTGGCGGCCCGGAGGAGAAGATGAGCGCGAGCGAGCGTCGGCAGTGGGGCAAGATGCGGATGGACCCCACCGACATGCTCGATGTCACTGGCGCGGCCTACACCTACCTTATCAACGGCCACGGCCCGAACGAGAATTGGACGGGTCTGTTCACTCCCGGCGAACGGGTGCGCCTGCGCATAATAAACGCCAGCGCGATGACGTATTTCAACGTGCGGATACCCGACCTTCCGATGACCGTGGTAGGCGCCGATGGACAGAATGTTCGCCCCGTCAGGGTCGAGGAATTCCAGATCGGCGTGGCCGAGACCTATGATGTCATTGTCGAACCGACCGCGGATCGAGCTTTCACGATCGTCGCGGAGTCGATGGACCGCTCAGCTCTTGGCCGCGCGACGCTGGCCCCGCGCATGGGGATGAGCGCGGCAGTTCCACCGCTGCGCTCCCGCCCGACCTTAGGAATGAAGGACATGGGGATGGGCGCCATGGAGCCGCCGGCGGTCGGGGACGCGCAAAGTCCCATGGGAGCAATGGATCATGGCACGCCGCAGGCCGTAGTTGCGGGCAACGCAATGGCAGGGATGGCGAAAGATCCGTCCGCCGGGAATGGTTCCGGGGGCATGAGCGGCATGAACATGCGGGACAAGTCCCTGGTGCCGTCCAATGTAAAGGTTGGTGTCGGCGTGGACGCGATCGCCATGTCTCCACTGGACCGGACCGGGGATCCGGGCCTCGGCCTCGAGGATGTCGGGCACAAGGTATTGACCTATCAGGATCTCATTTCACTCGCGCCCAATCCGGACCGGCGTCCTCCATCGCGCGCAATTCAGGTTCATCTCACCGGCAACATGGAGCGCTTCATGTGGTCGATTGACGGCGAGAAGTTCAGCGAAAATCCAGAGCCGATCCGCTTCGAGCGCAACGAGCGGGTGCGCGTCACGATGATAAACCACTCGATGATGACCCATCCAATGCACATCCACGGGCATTTTTTCGAAGTTGTAAAC
>JANOOW010000281.1:0-11985 GCA_031421555.1 Hyphomicrobiaceae bacterium
GTGCACTAGGGGAAGACCTTCAGGATTGACGATCAAATAGTGCTGCACCGAGGGCAGAGAAAAATAGCCGATCAGCTTTGCCCCTTCGTCAATATGGCCAGTGGAGGGTGATATGACCTCCACGATTATTATGGGATTATCTATCTTCATCGCTTGATCGGAAGCCAGCGGGCCACAGTACACAAGCGCATCTGGCTGATACCATTTGCGATCGCTCACATGGACGGCAACGCCATCGGGCATCACGTGACACGGCAAGTTACCCGCACGAACTGCCTGGTACAGGACTCGATACACGCGTCCTTTCGTTGCGATATGCCCCACGCGCTCAGGGGCCATTGCAACGACTGCACCATCGTGCAACTCGTAACGCTCCCGGCGCGGCTCCATCCATTCCAAAAACGACTCGACGTTCATGCCTCGCGGCAGGTCATCGTCTGGGCGTTTCGGCGCGGTGGCCATCGTGATCCTCGTTTCAACTCAGTGCCACGTTCGCGGCACTTTCTGGCAGTTCCTCGCCAAAGCAGCGCTGGTAGAACTCGGCGACCAATGAGCGCTCGAGTTCGTCGCATTTGTTGAGGAACGTCAGGCGGAACGCGAAACCGATGTTGCCGAAGATCTCGGCGTTTTCGGCCCAGGTCATAACCGTACGTGGGCTCATCACAGTCGACAGATCGCCGTTGATGAAGGCGCTGCGCGTCAGGTCGGCAACGCGTACCATGTTCGACACCTGCTTGCGCTTGGCGTCGGTCTTGGCGAATGACTTGACCTTCGATAAAACAATCTTGGTCTCATCATCATGCGGCAGGTAGTTGAGCGTCGAGACGATCGACCAGCGATCCATCTGGCCCTGATTGATCTGCTGCGTGCCGTGATAGAGCCCCGACGTATCACCCAATCCGATGGTGTTCGTGGTCGAGAACAACCGGAACGCCGGATGCGGGCGGATCACCTTGCTCTGATCGAGCAGCGTCAGCTTACCCGACACTTCGAGCACGCGCTGGATCACGAACATCACATCCGGGCGGCCGGCATCGTATTCATCGAAGACGATCGCGGTGTTGGTCTGGAGGCAGTAGGGCAGGATGCCTTCCTTGAATTCCGTCACCTGCTTGCCGTCTTTCAGGACGATCGCATCCTTACCGACGAGATCGATGCGGCTGACGTGGCTATCCAGGTTGACGCGCACGCACGGCCAGTTGAGCCGGGCAGCGACCTGCTCGATGTGCGTCGATTTGCCAGTGCCGTGATAGCCCTGGATCATCACCCGGCGGTTGTGCTTGAAGCCGGCAAGGATGGCGAGCGTCACGTCACGGTTGAAGAGGTAGTCAGCATCGAAATCGGGGACGTGTTCGTCGGCTTTGGAGTAGCCGGGCACTTCCATATCGCTGTCGATGCCGAAAACTTGCCGCACATTCAGCGTGATATCAGGCAGGCCGGGGACGCCGGCTGGAGTGGGGGCGCGCATAATCGTGTTCGTGTCCGCGTTCGTGTGTTGGAGGAAAACCCCGGCACAATCAGGCACCGGCACGGTGTGTATTCATAACGCGATGATGCGGCCGATGGATCAGCCGAGTCCCGCCTGTTTGAGCAGGTTATAGGCTTGAATGATCTCGCGCAACTTGTCCTCTGAGGCCCGGTCGCCGCCGTTGACATCCGGATGATGCTGCTTGACGAGGTCCTTGTAGCGCGACTTGACCTCTTTCTTCGACGCGGTCTCAGGAAGATGCAGGGCGTCCAGCGCTTTTCTCTCTAGCGGTTTGACGCGGCGGCTCGGGGAAGGTATCTCGCCCTCGCCCTTTTTAGCGCGCCAGGCGTGGAAGTTCTGTGTCCTGGACGCGCGCGCATCGGCAAAGCGTTGAGCGTCGGCGGCAGCACGCCCAAGTTCTGCCCGTGTCGACGACGCATTCGAGCCGCTGCTCCACGTCGGCCGATGGCCATAGGCTGCCCCACGCTGGAAGTCGGCAACGGCCTTGTCGCTCATGCCGTCGAAGTAGTTATACGAGGCGTTGTACTGACGAACGTGGTCGGCGCAGAACTGGAAGAACTCGCCGTCCTTGCCACGTCCCTTCGGTGCCTTGTGCGGGCCAGGCTTGTCGCAGCCCTTCCACTCGCACGCAATCACCGCTGCCTTGCGTTCTGGCTTATCCGCGCCCTTTTTCGTGATGCGGATGCTATCGAAGTATTTTGAGGTCAGTTTCATCGGGCTATGATTATGATCATCAATGCTTAGGTGTACAAGCGGTGAGAAGGCTGCTGAGCAAGACAAGTTGCCTTACTACGTCTTGACAACATGTCTGCACGAAACAGGTGAGGTGATAGTCGATGTCGGCGGAAGCAAGAATGCGGGAAGCTTTGATGATTGCGCTCGAACCGACGCGTCTCGATATCATCAATGAGAGCGAGATGCACGCAGGTCATCGCAGCTCGCCCGGAACTGGAGAAAGTCACTTTCGGGTTCTTGTCGTGTCACCGAAATTTGCCGGCAAGTCGAGGGTCGACCGGCACCGCATGGTAAACCAATTGCTCAGCGGCGAACTGAAGCAGGGCGTGCATGCATTGGCATTGGCTACCTTCGCACCGGGTGAGGCCCTGCCATCTGAGCGTTAGATCCAGCCCATCAATTCGCGGCGGACGATGTGCTCGATGACACGGACACCATCTTCGCTGTCGTTGAGGCATGGCACGTAACTGAATTTCTCGCCGCCGTTGTGCTCGAAGATCTCGCGGTTCTCAACCTCGAGTTCCTCGAGTGTTTCGAGGCAATCGGCAGAGAATCCAGGAGCGATCATGGCGAGTGATTTTACACCACGCTTGGCCAGCGCTTCGACAGTTTTGTCGGTGTAGGGCTGCAGCCACTCGTCGTTGCCGAAGCGCGACTGGAACGTGACCAAGTAGCGTTCCTGCGGCCAGCCCAGGGCCTCGCGAAGCAATCGGCCCGTTTTTGAGCATTGGCAGTGATAGGGGTCGCCTTTGAGAAGATACTTCTTCGGCATGCCGTGGAACGTCGCGATCAGCATCTCCGGTTCGAAGTCGAGCGTTGCTAGATGCGCCCGGATCGAGCGTGCCAACGCTTCGATGTAGACCGGCTCGTCAGCCCAAGCGGGTGCGACGCGAACGTAGGGTTGCCAGCGCATTTTCATGAGCGCGCGAAAGGCTTCGTCCGCCGCTGTCGCTGTCGTTGCAGCCGCGTAGTGCGGATAGAGGGGCACGAGAAGGATCCGGTCGCAACCTTGTTCCTGCAACGCCTTGATGCGGCTTTCGGTGCTGGGATTGGCGTAACGCATGGCCCAGTCGACGACAATTCGATCGTCACCGTCCATCGCAGCCGCCAGTTTTTCGGCCTGCGATCTGGTGATGGTTTTCAACGGACCTTCGTTGCGCTCCTTATTCCAGATCGAAGCGTAGTCCCGGCCTTTCGCGCCTGGACGTGTGGTCAGGATCAAGCCGTTGAGCAGCGGCCACCAGATCAGGCGTGGCACCTCGATGACCCGGCGGTCCGACAAGAACTGCTTCAGATAGCGGCGCATCGACCAGTAGTCGGTCGCATCCGGCGTACCGAGATTGAGCAGGAGAACGCCGATTCGGCCAAATTCAACGCGCGGGTGATCAGCCGGCCAGTGTGCCGGCAGGGTTTCGGCGGAAGTCCGGTCGATCGTCTTGTGCATTCAAACGTGTCCTAGAGGAAAGATAAATGTCACTCGATGACCTAGGCTAATGTGAGAATTTATGTTGCCGCATCACCGATTCCGCATCACACCCTCTTTTATCGTCCACGATCAACAAGCGGATCAAGCAGGCTTGCCAATGCACACGTGCGGCAAATCTGTTACAGGCCATGGCTTGCACCTGAATAGAGTCTCGACATGGCCGTTATATCAAATCGCTCCGTTGCGCTGCCGCCGCTGGGCGTCAACCTCGTCGGAACTATATTGGCGATTGCGATCGTCGTTATGTTCATTGCTCCGCGAACTGCGCTGGCGACGCTCGCGATCGTGGCATTTCTCCCGTTCCTCAGTGGCGCGCTCCGACGGAGATGCGAAGTTTCATTGGTGCCTCCCCCCCTCGTCGTGGCGTGTGGTTTTCTAGCAGTTTACGTTTTGGCGAGCGCGGCATGGTCCGCCGCGCCCTTGCTGGCCATTTATACAGCCGCGATCGGCTTGTTGATTCTAGCGCTTGCCTGGGTGGCTGTAGCCGGCATCGAACTACTGTCCCCGCTCAGGGCGCAAAAGTTGTCGAATGCGGTCGCGATCGGCTTCGCCATCGGACTGGCGTTCCTCTTTGTGGAGGAGCTCACAAACGATGCCGTGAAGCTGTTCTTTTATAAAAATTTGCCGTTCATCACGCGCAACCCAAAGCACATGGTGCTTAGAGACACCGAAGTTGTGACGTTAGCGTTTTATCTCAGCAACCGCAGCATGGCGATCGCGAGCCTTTTGTTGTGGCCAGTGCTGGGCTTGCTTGCTGTTCTCTTTGCGGCGCCATCGCACAAGCCTCTGCGTACCCTGTTTGTTCTTGGCTTGTCGGCGATGGCGTCGGCCACGGTGCTGATGTCGCAGCACGAGACCTCGGCAATCGCTCTTGCCGCAGGCGCGGTGGCATTTGCAACAGCGATGATATGGCGCCGGCTCGCTTTCGGGATGGTCATCGCCGGATGGGCTTGCGCGATTCTATTCGTCATCCCGATGGCGCATTTTGCCTACGACACGCTGCTCTTGCAGAAATCGCAGTCGCTGCCGTTTTCTGCTAAAGCACGTATCGTGTTGTGGAAATACACGGCAACGCTGATCCCGCACGCGCCGATCATCGGCGTCGGTGCGAATTCGACCGAGGTCCTTGACCTGCGCCGCGGCGCGGTACCGGCATTGCCCGATGAACCAGCGCCGCTGCGAACGGCGCGTCATGCCCACAACATCTACCTGCAAGTCTGGTACGAACTTGGTGTGATCGGCGCTGCGTTGTTAGCCTTGATCGGCGCCTCGGCAGCCGGCGCAATGAGGCGTCTATCGGGTAGCGTTCAACCTTATGCCCTGGCAACCTTTGCGACCAGCGCGGCAATGGCTGCGACGAGTTGGAGCTTATGGCAGGAGTGGTTCCTGGCCGCATTCGCAATGGCCGCAGTTTTTATCTGGCTCAACGAATGTTTGAAGCGTGGCGCGGCAACGGTTATGGCTCAGTCGCCCAAACTAGGTTTGGACCGCATTCCTTTAAGTCCAGCTGCCGTCTCCCAGTAGGCCTGGATGCGCCGGGCGATACCTTTTGGCTTTTCTCCCAAAAGCCGTGCCCCTCGAAGCCGGGCTTCCTTTCGCAGCCGCTCTTGCTTTGAACTGACGATTTTCTTGATCGAAGCAGTCATGGCTGGAGTTAATCTAGCTGCGGCTGCTTCAGTGGCGAATTCAAACAGCAGGCCAAGGTCTCGTACTTCGCCGATCAACATCGAGATTGAGCGCGCTTCGGCGATACGCGCGTCGAAGTAGGCAGGCCAGGCGCGATTGATCAACTGCATGTGCCGCCAGTGGGTCTGCACTGTCTTGCGCCATTCGTGGAGCGCATCATCATCCTCGCCATCGCAAGCCGGCTCGAAGGCGCTATGGCATGCTTCAAAGGCTCGGACGAAACCACGCGTGTCGATGGCGCAGGACTTCAAGTTGAGCTCTACGGTCGAGATCTCATTGCGCACCGACTGCAGCTGAGCCGCGGTATCGCGAGATTCTTTGCCGCCAAGCGCTTCGTCTCCGCCAGCCCCCTTTTTCAGCGCCATCGCACCCCGCAGGCGAGCAACGACTGCAGCTTTCAACTGGCCGCCTTCCGCGAGACTGCTAATTGTCTGGCTCAAGACGTCCGCATCGCGCGTCCCCGAGAGCGAGCGTCCGATATCGCGCAATTGCCGGTTCAAACTTTCGAATGCGTGGTCTTGCAGACCCGGGCGGCAAAAGCGCAATAGCGCACGCGTGCGCTTCAGGCATTTGCGCGTTTCGTGGATCGAGGCAACAGCCCCTTCGTCACATGCCGCAAGATGGGCTGCCGCGCGGTCGATCTGTTCGGTCGCGATACGCTCGAATCCTTGCGTCATCGTTTCATTGAACTTGAAGCGATAGGCCATGAAGCACCGGCAGATTGACGTTCATTCGGAGTACGCGCACAACGCAGCTATCGCCAATCGACCATGAGCCAAGTGGCTAACGATCGGCCGGCGAACAGCTGCGTTTGACCGACAGTTGCACGCCAATGTATCAGTTCGATGGCGATCTGGCTTTTTCCGCCCAAGCGAGCCAATCGCGGATACGAGCGTCAGGGGCCGGATGGGTTATGAAATCGGTGATAACGGCCGCACTGTCGGCACCGGCTTCCAGCACGAGGGGTGCGCGCTCGATCGTAATTCCGGCTATGGCGACCAGCGGGATCGCACCCATCCGCCGCTTCCATTCGCCAATGCGCTGAAGACCCTGCGGTGCCCACTTCATCGCCTTGAGTTTGGTCTCCCAGATCGGGCCGAGGGCGATGTAATCGGGCTTGGCGGCTAGTGCGATATCGAGTTCGTCCAGGCTGTGCGATGACAGGCCAATCCGCACACCCATCGACTTCAGCTTCGAAAGGTCGGCGGTCTGCAGGTCTTCTTGCCCTAGGTGCACGTAATCGGCACCGGCGGCCATCGCTTCGCGCCAATGGTCGTTGACGATGAGTTGGCAGCCATGCCGGGCGCAAATGGCCAGGCTTTCGCCGATCTGGCGCGCTATCTCAGTTGGGGGTGCGTCTTTAAGGCGTAGCTGTACGGTTTTTACACCGAGCGGAACGATGCGCTGCAGCCAACCGGCGTCGGGGACAATCGGGTAGAAAACATCGATCGGTTCAGCTCTCATGATGCGCCGCCAAGGTCGAAGAACGGCGTTCCGGCGACCGGCGTCGATGGCGAGGCCATGTCCCGCATTTCCATCAGGCCGGCTTCATAGGCCGATCGTCCGGCGCGGATAGCTTCAGCGAAAGCAACCGCCATCCGCGGCGGGTCACCCGCCTTGGCGATCGCCGTGTTGAGCAGAACGGCATCAAAGCCAAGTTCCATCGCCGCTGCGGCGTGCGACGGTGCACCGATGCCGGCATCGACGACGAGCGGCACGCCAGGAAAGTAGTTGCGCATGGTCTGCAGACCATAAGGATTGTTCAGGCCGCGGCCCGAGCCGATCGGCGCCCCCCACGGCATCAGCACCTCACATCCAGCGGTCATCAAGCGTTCCGCCGCGCCTAGATCTTCGGTCGTGTACGGAAAAACCTTGAAACCTTCCTTGGAAAGGTGCGTCGCAGCTTCCACCAGACCGAAAAGATCCGGCTGTAGCGTATCGTCGTTGGCGATCACCTCGAGCTTGATCCAATCGGTACCGAACACTTCGCGGGCCATTTCCGCCGTCGTGATGGCTTCCCGGGCCGTGCGGCAACCGGCGGTGTTGGGCAGCACCGTAACGCCGAGCGCGCCGATCAATTCCCAAAACCTTTGGCCGGTCTTTGCGCGCGCCGCCTCCCGCCGCAATGAAACCGTGACGATCCCGGCGCCGGATGCTTTCACCGATTGGCTCAGCACGTCGGGCGAAGAGTAGAGCGCGGTGCCGATCAGCATCCGCGATGGAAACTCGACTCCGTAGAACGTCAGGGGCCGGTCGTGCGTCATGGACTTCCTGGTTATCTCAGATGTCATCTGGTTGTTCATCCCCCCTGCCGCGGACTGAGGATCTCGACCTTATCGCCGTCCGCCAAAACCGTCGTCGCGCGCGCACTTTGGGGAACGAACTCTCCATTCAATGCGGTCGCGATTTGTGCGCCAGCGTACCCAGCTTTTGTCAGAAACTGATCAAGCATGCCAATCGAGGCCGAGACGGGTTGGCCGTTTACGGTCAGACGGATCGTAATCGATGCGGCTCCAGCGGGGCGGTCTGTAATACTGCTCATGATCGTTTAAATAACGCTTAGGGCAACCATTCTACAACCCTCGGCCGCGCAAAAAAACGCGTTTTGACAGCGCGGAGACGGCCGAGCGTCCGCGGCAACCATCCAGATTTAACAAGGAAGTAACGCGATCAACACGCTGCGACAGTCGCTGTCACAACTTCGCCGTAGTACGAAGCCGTTGTAACGCTCAGGAATTCTGCAGCATTGCGCGGGTGGCGCTGCAAAGTTCACAATCGACAACCGTTGTGAGTTGCGTACATGTCGAACGATAACCAATTCCCGCCCGAGATCTGTCAAAGCCTCACCCTTCGCATGATTCTCAATCGGATCGATGATCTGCCCGACTTACCGGCGCCGAGAATGTCGAGCGGTCCCGATACGCTCACCCGCGATCCGTCCAGCGCGTCGAAGATCAAGATTCTCGATCACGCCAATTGGGATCTTGCGGCGTGGCATCCGGCTGCGTGGCAAGGGTCACTCCCGGACATGCAAGGATCCAATAGCCGGTTAGCGGTTGCGTTCGGCGGTGGCTTCGTCATACCGCTGCTTTTGGGATTGAGCTTTGTATCGTCGATGATCTCCGGCCCGCCGCTGGCTGCAAAGGCAACGCAGACCAGCGAAACAATAACAGAGGTGATCGGGCAGCAGTCGAAACGGGTAGAGGCATTTGCGTCTCCGGATTTCTTCGAGTCCGCCTGGACCGCCCTGCCGGTAACCGCGCTGTCTCCGGCGCTCGACGCAAATCGTGTCGAAGTCGTCAACGGCATCCTTAGCCCAATCGCGCAAATCCGAGTCGCCGTGTCGGCAGAGTTGCCAGTGGCACCGCCAGCAGCGTCAGCTAAAGTCGTCAGGTCCGCCGTAAAAGCGCCGGCCACCGTGTCCACGCAAAGATCAGCCGTCACAGCCGTTGCGCCCACGCCGGCGACGTACGCGTCTCCCCCGGAGGCCCGGCCGGGACTAGAGGCAGAGACAGCTCAACCGGCCGCGCCAAGCGCCGCGGTTGCCGCTGCTGGTTCATCGAGGACTAAAGGCCTTTCAGCGACTGGAAAGGCCGAATCGTGGGCCAGTTCCTGGCATCGTTCGGCGCTTGGTATGACCCAGCAGAAGCCTTGAACGCTTGCGGGTGTTGACCCATCGCGGTGTTGGAGCTGCGATGTTGTCACGCGCTGTTGCCATGCATCATTACGCCTTTTATCGGCCGGGCCATCATGCCAATGCTTGGCCACGTGCTGCCGCTTGATCAAGTCGCACGCGGATAGAAACGCGCTGCGGGGATACTGACCAACGATGACTACGTTGCGCGATGGCGTGCACGGGGCTGTCCCTTCCGGAAGCGCAAACGCACGCGGCATTGCCGCCATGCTGTTCAGTATGGCCTGTTTCGTCACGAGCGACACGCTGATCAAGATCGTCGGTCGCGACATGCCCGTTGGCCAAATCATGTTTCTGCGCGGGTTCTTCGCATTCCTGATGGTCGGCGGGATGGTCCTGGCGAAGGGCCTGCTTCCACAAATCAGATCGGCTATGACACCGATCGTTGCCTGGCGTTCCATCGCCGAGGTTGGTGCGACGGTATTTTTCTTTACCGGGTTGATGCGCTTGCCATTCTCCGACGCCGCAGCGATCGGTCAATTCACGCCGTTGGCGGTCACCGCTGGCGCTGCCCTGTTTCTGGCTGAACCAGTCGGCTGGCGCCGGTGGCTTGCAACCACCGCCGGCCTGATCGGCGTGTTGATGATCATCCAGCCGGGAACCAGCACCTTCAACCCGGCAGCGATCCTGATCGTCATTTGCGTGTTTTTCGTCGCTGCCCGCGACCTGATCACCAAGCAGATGGGAAGCGGGGTGCCTATCCTGGTGCTGATCCTCATTTCGGCGAGTGCGGTCGCCCTGACCGGTTTGTTCGGGCTGCTGATCGAGTCCTGGATACGGCCCACGCCAGTGATGACCATAGGCTTGCTGGCCTCCGCACTGGGCGTGACCGGCGGCTACTACGGCGCGATCGTCGCCATGCGCTCCGGCGAAATCTCGGTCGTCGCGCCCTTCCGCTACGCTGCGATGCTGTTCGCGCTGATGTGGGGCTACCTCATCTTCGGCGAAATTCCGGATCGAACGACCTGGATCGGCATCGCCATTGTCGTGTCGGCCGGTGTCTACACGTTCCATCGTGAACATGTGCGCAGACGCGAGTTGGCAGCGGTCGTCAGGATGGCTGCATGAGGTGGTTCAAGACAGCCTCGGGTACGACACAAGGTATCGTATCCATGGTGCTCGCGACGGCGTTGTTTTGCTGTGGCGACGCCATGATGAAGCTAGCCGCCGCCACCCTGCCGACGACAGAAACCATGTTCGTGCGCAGCGCCACATCCGCCGTGCTGGTCTTGACCTTCGCCTGGATGACCGGCGCTTCAATCCATATCCGGCGGGGTTTCAGCAAGGCGATGGCATTCCGCGCCGGAAGCGACGCAACGGCCTCCCTGCTGTTCCAGGCAGCGCTCGGACGCATGCATTTCGCCGACATCATGGCGGTGCTGCAGATCTCGCCGCTGACGCTTACCGCCGGCTCGGCCCTGTTCCTCGGCGAAAAGGTCGGTTGGCGCCGCTGGAGCGCGGTCGCGGCCGGCCTATTTGGCGCGCTGTTGATCGTCAAGCCGGGTACGAACTCGTTCACGTGGTGGGCGGTCGCGGCGATCCTCTCGGTGATCGCTGGAGCGGCGCGCGATATTTCGACCCGCCGCATCGATCCATTGCTACCCACGCCGCTGATCATGGGTATATCGGCCGTCGTGGTATCACTTGCCAGTCTGCTCGGAGCCGCCTTTCAGGACTGGGAGATGCCCGCCGGCTGGACGTTTTTTATGCTTCTATGCGCCGGCGTTTGCTCGATGCTCGGCCAGCTTTGCGTCATAACCGCTGTACGTGCGGCAGAGATTTCCGTTGTCGCGCCGTTTCGCTATGCAGGCATAGTATGGGCGCTAGTCTTAGATTTGGCGATCTGGGCGCATGTCCCCGATGGTTGGGCGATGATCGGTATCGTCGCGGTATCGGCCGCTGGGCTATACACGTTCTATCGGGAACGTGTGCTTCGGCTCCAAATGGCCCGCCGGATTGCGGAGAGTGTGCGATGAAACTCAATCGGATGAAGGCCAAGATGGCGCGGGGCGAGGTGGCGCTCGGCTGTTCCGTCATGTTTCCATCGCCTCAGATCGTCGAAATGCTGGGATACGCGGGCTTCGACTGGGTGTTGATCGATTGCGAGCACGGCTCGATCGGCCCGGCTGATGTGGAACTTATGTGCATGGCCGCAGATGCTGTAGGCATCACGCCGATTGGGCGGCCGAAATCAAACTCGGCCAGCGAGATCACAAGTCTGATGGATCGCGGGGTCATGGGCGTTCAGGTGCCGCACGTGAACTCAGCCGAAGATGCGCACCGGGCCGTCGGAGCTGTCAAGTTCGGCTCAGCCGCCGGCCGGGGGCTTGCGGCGGGCACGCGGCCGGATCAATGGGGCTTAGGTGGGCGAATGGCGGATTTCGCGGCAGAAGCGAATGCTCAATCCCTCGTTTGTGTCCAGATCGAGCATGAAAACGCGGTCGCCAACCTCGGCGAAATCCTCGAAGTGCCAGGGGTGGATGTGTTTTTTATCGGGCCTTCGGACCTCTCGCAGTCAATGGGTTTTCCGGGCGACCCGAAGGCTCCTGCGGTCGCCCGCGCCATCTCGGGAGCACTGAGGCAGATTGCGCAGGCCGGTAAAACGCCTGGTATGCCAGCCACTTCGGAGACTTTAGCTTCGGTGGTGGGCAGCGGCTGCCGGTACATCTATACGCACGTCCCCAAGCTCTTACAGGCGGGAACGGCGGCTTTTTTCGACGCAGCAAACGTCGCCCGTACCCGCTGAATTTCGATACCGGTTGTCGAATTGATGCAAACTTGGCGAAAAATGGGCATTCTAAAAACAGCCTTTTCCTCAGAACCGGTCGTCTAATTGCGATTTCGAAACTCGGGGAAAAATCATCACTGTTTAGATCAATCAAGTAAGACCTAAGT
>JANOOW010000282.1:0-8773 GCA_031421555.1 Hyphomicrobiaceae bacterium
TGACGGATTCGCCAGCTGGCCTTGCCGCCTGGATCGCCGAGAAGTTCCACGTCTGGACGGATCACGACGGCGATCACGAAGCCGCCGTCAACCGCGACCGCATGCTCGCCAACATCGCGCTCTATTGGTTCACCGGTGCCATCGGTTCGTCCTTCTGGCCATACTACGACCGCGCGCACGGTGACTGGCCTATCCCGGATGGTGCAACCGTCACTGTCCCGACAGGCTATGCCGCCTTCCCCAAGGAAATCCGCCGGCCCCCGCGCTCGATCGCGCAACTGACGTACACAGATATCCGGCAATGGACGGTCATGGGCAGGGGCGGTCATTTTGCCGCCATGGAGCAGCCGGAGGCATTGGCCGTCGACGTGCGGGCGTTCTTCCGTTCGTTGCGCGAGAACTTCTGATTTCGCCAGTCCCTGAGTGGTCCGACCGGACCCGAGTGGCCTCGGCGGCAAGTCTGCCTACTGAGGTGTCGCGACGTCACGACTCCGCAAGCCCACGTGTGGGGCGCCAGGCCCTATCGAGCCTTCGAGTAGGCGTCATCGCCAATCCGGCCGACGTCGTTCCAACCATCTTCCAGCATCCAAGTCATGCGCTGCAGAAAATGCTGCGGTGAGGGATGGATCGTCAACGAGGCGCTGCAGATCCACGGCGGCTACGGCTACCTCAAGGACTACGGCCTGGAGAAACTCGTGCGCGACCTGCGCGTCCACAGATCCTCGAAGGCACCAACGAGATCATGCGCGTGGTGTTGCCCGCAAGGTGTGGGGCGAAACAAGGAGTAGGCGATTAGGCGGCAGCCTTCAGCCGCCAGTTTTCCCAAATGAAGGGATAGCGCCACGTCAGATCGTGAGTCTTCTCGAGGCGCTCTTTTATGACATGGTAGCGCCCTTTGTCGCCCGGCTTGAACAAATGAAACTGCACTTGCAGTTCACGGATCCTGGTCATGAGGCCGGCATCCATCAGCGCTGGCAGCACCTCGTATTCGTCGCCTTCGATGTTGATCTTCATCAGCGCAATTTCATTCGAATCCCGGCACACCTCGACAACATCCTTGAACTCGCCGATGACCGTTTTTAGATCCTTGCCCGACCGGCTCGAAGCCAACCCGTCGATCGAGATTGAACTTTGCCCCGAGGCCCTGGCCAATCCAAAACTGTGCACACGCACCGAAGGGAAGGCCGCCGTGCGCTTGCGGGCAATTTCGGCGTAGACGGCGACGGGCTCGAAGGCCTCGACTTTCGAGCCGAAGCGCTTGGCAATCTCCTCGGCAAACTGGCCTTCGTAGGCGCCGACATCGAAAACGAGATCGCTCGCTTTCAAGTCGTAGTTGTATCGAAGTTGTTGATCGCCACCGTCGCGATACCACCGCCGGACAGTCCGGTACTGGGGATTGGTCAGAAACCGGATAAGATTGAAACCCATTCGACTCTCAATTCGTGTCGCTACAGCTACACGGTCACCCTTTAACTGCCGGTCAACCCGGTGTCCAATGCCTGGCGCCATCGACACTGAAGCACCTGCGCGGATCGGGATGCCAAAGCGGAATGAAGCGGGCCACGTTCGACTTGTAGCCGCCGATAAAGATGGAAGAAGCTGCTGCGATTTGTGTCTCAGCGATCAGGCCATTCAGGTCGTTCGCCTTCTCGACCGCGCTCTGCGTGCTGAACTGATTTTGAGAATACCCGCGTTGATGAGGCTGGCACAGCGAAACCACGTCGTACCCCCGGGCGAACTCGGAAAGCTCTCCGACAACGCCGAAGTCATCCGTCATCACGAAGATCGACTTGATGGATGGGGCCTTTTGAGTAAGCATCGCCAAGTATGCCTGCGGACTTACTGTATCGCCCTCGATGATCAGTTTATGTCCCACCCGATAGCCGTTTGTCTTGTCGCCCCGACGAACATGAAACGCAGCATACTCCGGAGCTAATCCGGTAGGACGCTGCCCCTCGCGGTAAGGCTGCGTGAAAACAGCCGCGAGCAGCCTTTTGACCTGAAGGACGCGCCCGAAAACCCCTAAGTCCGGAATGTAGACCGGCACATGAAGGCGATGACGGCGCTCGGCAAAACGGCGTATCCGCACGAAGTTAGGGTGTCCTGCGCTCGTGAGCATCCAATCTTTCGAAATGCCGGCGGTCGAAAGATGTGACGTCGTTGGCAATCGCGAGGCGAAGAACTGACTCCAGTCCGCGATGTCGGACTGGCTTTCATCGACGATAAGCCGACGTTTTTTTTGCAGCCCATACATGGCTGCGTTCAGTAGATTGTTTGCTTCGGAATAGAAGCCTCGTTTGGTCAAGCTGAAGACGAACGGAGCGCCGTAACTCTCGTTCAGCGCAAGATAGCGCGACAGCAGAGGATGCTCGGCATTCACGGCAATTATTTCAACTGTTCGTGCTGGCAAACTGACGATCGCGCCGTGATATTCAGCCCCTGATCTCGGTCATGAATACCTTTTGGGCGATCTGCCAGCGGCCGTCGATCTTGAGCAATGACAGCTGGTCGGTGAAGAACCTCGGCGGCATTGCGCACTGCACTTTGGCGAATGCCATGGTCGGGCCGGGCTGGTCGATCGTCAGCACGTGATCGTGCCGGGTTAGGCCCGATTTCTTCGGTGACGGCCTGCCTCGGACCGCTGCCAGCCACTTGTCGCGCGGCGTGATCACCAACTCGCCGTCCGTCATGCCGGTGAGCGCGCTGGTTGGATGAAACGCCGAGGCGATCTTGTCGGCATCACCCTCGTAGAGACCATCGAGGTAGGTCCGTACAACCGTTTCGATCGCGCCTATTTCGTCGTTGGCTGCCATGGCATGCTCTCCTTCTAGAAAATCGATTGCGATACGTTAGCGGCGCTATCGTCGAATGTCATCACACCCGCTCACTGACGTCCCCCGTCTCCGCGATAAGTTGATCGACGACGGCGCGTAATGCTTCCTCCTTGCCGCCGCCGTTCGCGCTCAAGCGTTCGAACGTTTCAACCTGACGGTCGGCACTCGTTCCCGTGACGGCGATGCCGCGGGCGTGGGCGATGTGCGCTTCACAACCGAGCGCTACCGCATCTTCGGCAACCAGCGCACCGATTTCCTCGATGAGGCCGGCGAACGGCACCAGCGTTCCCTTGCCGAAATCGAACAGCTCGCCTTTGACGCCATAGCGTTGCGCGCGCCAGCGGTTCTCCTCGAGCAGGAACACCGGATAGGAACGCCACGAAAGATTGGCGCGCCGCAACCGCGTCAGCATGCGGGTGATGCACACGTAGAGGGCTGCGATCGCGATCGTGTCGTCGAGGCGCGTGGCCACGTCGGTGATTCGCATCTCGAGAGTGGGAAATCGGGACGATGGCCGCAGGTCCCACCAAATCTTGCTGGCGTCTTCGATCACACCGCCGTCGACCAGCACGGCGATGGTGCGCTGATACTCGTCCCAGCTGGCGATCTTGCCCGGCAATCCGGTGCGCGGACCTTCGTCGACGATTGCCAGCCGGTAGCTCTTGAGACCGGTATCGACGCCTTTCCAGAACGGCGACGATGTCGAGAGCACCAGCAAGTGCGGCATGAAATAGCGGATTTGGTTCATCACATCGATACGGCATTCCGGATCCTCGATGCCGACGTGCACGTGCATGCCGCAGATGGCCATGCGCCGCCCGATGCCCGCCAGATCCTTCGCGAGCACGCGGTAGCGCTCTTTGTCCGTGGTCGGCAATCCGGCGGTTTCAGCAAACGGATGGGTTGCAGCTGCGATCGGCGCTAGCCCGTACTCCCGCGCGATCTCGCCGATCGCCGATCGAAACTGCCCGATCTGTGCCCGCGCATCGGAGAACGAGTGGCAGATCGACGTGCCGATCTCGATTTGCGTTGCCAGGAACTCCGGGCTGACGCGGTCGCCGAGCCGCCGCTTGCACGCATCCATGAAGCCCGGCGGGGCCGCCGCGAGATCGCGCGTCTGCAGATCGACGAGGTGGTATTCCTCTTCGATGCCAAAAGTGAAGTTGGGCATGTTGTCTGTCATGCGTGAAAAGTGGCACGGGCTTTTGGCGAACGCCATCGCTGAATTAGCCGTTACCGCTGCGCGAAAATAATTTGTCCCCCCGACTTATCCCCACACCCCGGCACGGCCTCATACTCCTTGTGAGCAGATGAAACCGCAGCGCGTGCTGCCGCATGAGGATTGTTTTAACTATGTCCACGACCGAGAGCCCGAATCTCCTCCTCCCCTACATCGTGCCGGCGCAGGCGCAAAAGCACGTCACCCACAACGAGGCCGTGCGCGCGCTGGACGCGATCGTGCAGCTGGCGGTACTCGATCGGGACTTGGCTGTAGCACCCGCCACGCCCAGCGACGGCGACCGCTACATCGTGGCCAGCGCCGCAACCGGAGCATGGGCCGGACAATCCGGCAGGATCGCTGCATTCCAGGATGGGGCGTGGGCGTTCATGCCGCCACGCGAGGGGTGGGTCGCATGGGCTGCCGACGAGGATGCGCTGCTTGTTTTCAACGGCGTTGCCTGGTCGACATCTGGGAGCACTGGCCCGGCGGGACCATCCGGGGCGACGGGTTCCACCGGGGCGACGGGTGCGACGGGACCAACCGGGCCGGCTGGTTCGCAGGGTCCGATTGGGCCAGCTGGTGCAGTGGGATCGACTGGAGCAACGGGCGCGGCCGGGGCGACTGGTTCGACCGGCGTAATCGGACCGGCCGGTCCCACTGGAACAAGCGGCGCGGCCGGGCCTGCGGGCGCAACCGGTGCAACGGGTCCGGGAGTACCCACAGGTGGCGTCGCAGGCAAGGTCTTGGTCAAGGCATCGGCTGCGAACTACGATGCCACCTGGCAGGACGTGCCGGTCAATCCGACGCCGCTCGTCGGCATCAACGCAACCGCCGATACGACCAACCGGCTGTCGGTCTCCGCACCTGCGACGCTGCTCAACAACGCCGGCAACGGCCACCAGTTGAAGATCAACAAGAACGCCGCGGCGGACACCGCGTCGCTGCTTTACCAGACGGGGTTCTCGGGCCGCGTCGAAATGGGCACCACCGGCGACGACAACATGCACGTCAAGGTCAGCGCCGACGGCACCGTGTGGAAGGAAGCCATCGTCGTTGATCGTACGTCGGGCGCAACAACGTTCCCGTTCGGCAGCGGGCAAACGCAAGTCGACGTGTTCACGGCGAACGGCACGTGGACGAAGCCCGCCTGGGCGCGCCGTGTACGTTTCATCTTGATGGGCGGCGGCGCTGGCGGCTCGTCGGGACGCCGTGGTGCCGCGGCCACCGAGCGGCGCGGCGGCGGTGGCGGATCGAGCGCGGGCATCGTCGATGAAGAGTTCGTTGCAAGCGAACTCCCGGCCACCCTTTCAGTCGACGTCGGCGCAGGCGGTAGTGGCGGCGCTGCGGTGACGGCCGATACCACCAACGGCAACGCCGGCGGCAACGGCTTTGTCAGCGCTGTCCGCGATGGCGTTTTGACGGTTCTCTCGGCATCGGGCGGATTGGTTGGGTCGGGTGGCCAAAGCGCTGCGGGCGGCACCGGTGGATCAGGCTGGGTCGGTTCGTTCGGCGCGAGCAACGGTGGCGGATCGGCGACATCGGGCGCCGGTGGGCAGGGTTTGTATTGGTCTTGCGGACGCGCCGCCGGCGGCGGTGGCGCTGGCGGGTCGCTATCGACGGCCAACGTCACGTCGGCGGGAGGCGCTGGCGGCGATGGCTACTGGATCGGCGGCGCATCGCGCAAAGCCAATTCCGTTGCAGGTGGCGTGGCGTTGGCCGCGGGTACCGCAGGCAATGCGAAAGTGTGGCAGCGCGGTGCCGGTTCCGGCGGCGGTGGCGGTGGTGCCGGCGATGCGGCGGCCACGGTCCCCGGCGGCACGGGTGGTGCTGGCGGCATTCCCGGCGGCGGCGGCGGCGGTGGCGGTGGGTCGACCAACGCTCAGGTCTCGGGCGCTGGCGGTGCTGGTGGCCGCGGCGAAGTGTGGGTAATCAGCGTGGCATGAACGATATCGTTCGTTGCAGGGATTTGGATTGGCTATAAGGGCACGCATGACATCTGCACCTATGATACCCGGCAACACGGTCACGATCGGCAACGTTGCCTTCGGCAACCACTTGCCGATCGCGATCTTCGCTGGCCCGTGCCAAATGGAGAGCCGTGCGCACGCGCTCGAAATGGCAACGGCGCTGAAGGAAATCGCCGGCCGGCTCGGCATCGGCCTTGTCTACAAGACGTCCTTCGACAAGGCCAACCGAACCTCGATATCGGGCAAGCGCGGCATGGGGCTCGAAGCTGCGATCCCGGTGTTCGCCGAGATTCGCGAGAAGCTGGGCTTGCCGATCGTCACCGACGTACACGAGATCGGTCACTGCGCGGCGGTTGCCCAGGTGGTCGACGTGCTGCAAATCCCGGCGTTCCTGTGCCGCCAGACGGATCTGCTGATCGCCGCGGCGAAAACAGGTAAAGCGATCAAGATCAAGAAGGGCCAGTTTTTGGCACCTTGGGACATGAAGAACGTGGTCGCAAAGGTCGTCGAGAGCGGCAACAATCGCATATTGTTGACCGAGCGCGGTGTGAGCTTCGGCTACAATACGCTCGTTGCCGACATGCGATCACTGCCGATCATGGCCGAGACCGGCTGCCCGGTGATCTTCGATGCGACGCACTCGGTGCAGCAGCCGGGCGGACAGGGCACCTCGTCGGGTGGTGACCGGCGCTTCGTGCCGGTCCTCGCGCGTGCAGCAGTGGCGGTGGGCGTTGCAGGCCTCTTTATCGAGACCCACGAGGCGCCTGACCGGGATCCAGGTATATCCGACGGCCCTAACATGGTGCCGCTGGATCAATTCGAAGCCTTGATGGCGGACCTGATCGCCATCGATCGCGTGGTGAAGGGCCAGCAATCGAAGCGGCCCGGCGCCTGAGACGTCGCGGTTCCGCGGACCGGCGCGCCGGCATGTTTGGTCGCCGCGGGGCGGTATGGCGGTCGGTCAACACATCATACCGGGCATGACTTTTCGACCGCGCGGTGCTAAGCTGCGCCCTATTTAGATACCCTTTAAAACTCGATGGAGGCGGCCATGTACAAGCACATCATTATTCCGACAGACGGGTCCGAAGTGGGCACCAGAGCGGTGGAGCACGGCCTCGATCTGGCGCGCGCGATCAGCGCCAAGGTGACGATCCTGACGGTCCTGCAACCGTTCCATGCCCTCACTTTTTCGCCCGAAGGACTGACCGAGAGCACGGGCGAGCATCAGCGCCATCTCGACGAACAACTGGCGACCGACAATAACCTTGAAGCGAAAGTCCGTTCCTCGGGGGTGGACTGCATGCACGTAAAGGCCGAGCACGACCATCTGAACGAGGCAGTGCAGCGCACGGCCGAAACCCATGGCTGCGATCTGATCGTGATGCCGGCGCACGAACGCTATGGTTTGCTAGGGCGGACGCTCGACAGCGAGACCGTGAAGCTTTTGTCGCACTCGCGTCTGCCGGTGCTAGTTATGCACTGAGCTTCGGCGCAGAAGCGTGGATCAGCCCTCTTATGCGTAGCCGGTCACTCCGCTGCGGCCTTCTCCTCGCCCGGCTCCTTTGCGACGAAGCCGCCGCTTTGGCGCGCCCACAGGTCGGCATAGAGGCCACCGCGTGCGATGAGTTCGGCGTGGCTGCCATCTTCGACGACGCGCCCCTTGTCGAGAATAAGCAGCCGGTCCATGGCCGCGATCGTCGATAACCGGTGGGCGATCGCGATCACCGTTTTGCCCGCCATCAGGTTGTGGAACTGATCCTGGATCGCGGCCTCTACTTCGCTGTCGAGCGCACTTGTGGCCTCGTCGAGGATCAGGATCGGTGCATCCTTGAGCAACACGCGCGCGATCGCGATGCGCTGGCGTTGGCCACCGGACAACTTCACGCCGCGCTCGCCGACATGGGCTGCATAACCCTTGCGGCCTTTCTGATCTTCCAGACCCAGGATGAACTCGTGCGCCTGCGCCCGCTTGGCTGCGGCAATTGCTGCCACCTCGCCCGCTTCCGGCCGTCCGTACAAGATATTGTCCATCACCGAGCGATGCAGCAGCGATGTATCCTGGGTCACCATGCCGATCTTCGCACGCAGCGAATCTTGCGCCACGCTGGCGATATCCTGGCCGTCTATGAGGATACGTCCGCTTTCGAGGTCGTAGAAGCGCAGCAGCAGGTTGACCATCGTCGACTTGCCCGCGCCCGAACGGCCAACGAGCCCGACTTTCTGACCGGGCTTGATCGCCAACGACATGTTTTCGATCACGCTGCCGCGGGTGCTTTCGAGGCGCTGCAAACGGCCATAGTGGAACGACACATTTTCGAAACGGATTTCGCCTTTCGGCACTAGGATCGTCGATGCGTCTGGCAGATCGACTACGTCGAGCGGGCGCGAGATCGCCATCATGCTTTCCTGCACGACACCGATGTTGTCGAAGATGCCGGCCAACGTGAACATGAACCAGCCGGACATGTTCATCAAACGGATGATCAGGCCGGTAACGAGTGCGGTCGCGCCGATGGTGACGAGCCCTCTCGACCATAACCAGATGGCGAGCCACGTCGTGCCGACGAGCACAAAGCCGTTCAGCGTCCACAGCACGACTTCCATCGTCGAGTTGAGCCGCAGTTGATGTTTGTAGCGGTCCAAGAATTCGCTGAACGCGCCACGCGCGTAGTCGTCCTCCCGCTCGGTATGAGCGAACAGCTTGACGGTCGCCATGTTGGTATAGCTGTCGACGATGCGGCCCGTCA
>JANOOW010000283.1:0-15047 GCA_031421555.1 Hyphomicrobiaceae bacterium
TGGTCACGGTGCTGGACGGGGTCATCCAAGGCTACATCGGCAAGCCGCTCCAGGGAAAAGTTGAAACCAACAACGACAAGCGCATCACCTTCACTTGGGTGGTGCCTGGCGTAAAATCGTCGTCAAACCAGTTCGCTAACTTCAGCTATCGGCTTACCGTCATGAAGCCGGCATTGAATGGTCGGTTATCCGCGCAGGCGCTGAGAACCGCGAGATGACACGATCGTTGGGCATTCCATTCGACATGGTCAATCGCTACGTATTCGCCGGTGGTATCGCCCTGGCCGCGCTCGGCGGCATCGTCGTCGCCCCGATTTCTACGGTATTTCCCGGCATGGGCGACAGCATGTTGATCCTGTCGTTCGTGGTCGTCGTGCTGGGCGGCATCGGCTCGGTGGCGGGTGCTGGTGCCCTGATGATCGGCCTCACCGATACATTCGGCAAGGTCTTCTTTCCGCAATTTTCCAGCATCTTGATCTACGTGCTGATGGCGGGCGTCCTGTTATGGCGGCCGAATGGCATCCTCGGCAGCAAGGAGGTGTAATGTGAAACACTCATCCAAGCTCCAAACTCTTGCCATGCCGCTGGCGATACTGCTGGCAGCCATCGCCCTGCCGTTCCTGGCGCCGACCTACTACGTGCAGTTTGCCTCCAAGATTCTGTTGATGGGCATGCTGGCGATGGCGCTGAACCTCGTCGTCGGTTTCGGCGGCATGGTGAGCTTGTGTCATGCCGCGTTTTTCGGTCTTGCTGGCTACGTGCTGGCGCTAGCCTCGCCCGAAGGACAAGCGGCCTCAGTTTGGCTGACGCTGCCGCTCGCGATGATGGTTTGCGGCTTTGTGGCAATGGTTATCGGCGCGTTGTCACTTCGCACGCGCGGTATCTACTTCATCATGGTGACGCTGGCATTCGGCGAAATGCTGTTCTACCTGTTCCACGACACCAAGATCGGCGGCGGTTCGGACGGACTTTACATCTACTACAAGCCGGAGATTGCGATCGCCGGTGTCACGCTGCTCGACCTGGGCAATGTGCGGACCTTCTATCTCGTCGCACTCGCTTGCGTGCTGGCCACGGTGATCGTGCTTCGTATGTTGATCAGTTCACCCTTTGGGCATGCGCTCGCCGCCGCGCGTGACAACGAACGCCGGACCAAGTCTTTAGGTTTTCCGGTCTTCAGTGTGCGGCTCGCGGCATTCGTGATCTCAGGCGTGCTTGCAAGCATCGCTGGCTATTTTTTGGCCGCCCAGTTCGGCTTCGTCGCCCCTCAACTTCTCGGCTGGCATCTATCGGCAACCATCCTTGTGATGGTGGTGCTCGGGGGCACGCGGACAGTCACCGGACCATTGATCGGTGCACTCGTCATCATCGGACTTGAAGAGGGCCTGAAGTCTTCGACCGAACACTGGAAATTGATCTACGGTTTGATCGTGATCTTCATCGTGCTCGCGATGCCAGGCGGCGTGCAGCAATTGTGGTCCATGGTGGCCGGCCGCAACAGCGGCGCACAGCCGGTCCGCGATGCATCGATCTGGAAAGGCGCATCGAGCATGCAGGGGGAGGCGGGACATGCTTGATATCGCACTCAAAGCCACGGATCTGGACAAGCGTTTCGGCGGACTCAAGGCGGTCTCCAACGTCTCGATCGATGTGCACGTCGGCGAGATCCACGCGGTCATCGGACCGAACGGCGCTGGCAAATCGACGCTGATCAACCTGTTGTCCGGCGACCTGCCCGTGACATCGGGACAGATCATGCTCGGCGACAGGGACATCACACACCTGAGCAACGCAAAACGCGGCCACGCGGGCGTCGGACGTTCCTATCAGAAGACCACGATCTATCAAACGTCTAGCGTGTTCGAGAATGTCAGGCTGTCGGCGCAGGCTCGCGGCGGGAGTGCGCTGCGGATGTTCGGCAACGTACGCCACGACGTGACGATCAACGGCCGTGCCGAAGAGGCCCTGGGGCACACCGGATTGACGCACCGGGCACGCACCATAGCCAACCTGATGAGCCACGGCGAACAGCGCTAACTCGAAATCGCCATGGTGCTAGCGACCGATCCGAAGGTGATCCTGCTCGACGAACCTTTGGCCGGCATGGGACAATCGGAGGCTAAACGCATGATCGGGCTGATTGCCGGCCTGAAGAAAGGCCGTGCCATCCTGCTTGTCGAGCATGACATGGATGCGGTGTTCGCACTCGCCGATCGACTGACGGTCATGGCCGACGGTCAAGTAATCGCCACCGGCGGCCCGGCGGAGGTACGCGCCCACCCGAAAGTGCGGCAAGCCTATCTTGGCGAACATGGAGAAGCAGCATGAGTGTCCTCCTCGATGTTGGCGGGCTGCAGAGTTTCTATGGCGTGAGCCAAGTGCTGCATGGCCTCGATTTCACGATCAAGCGTGGCGAACAAATTGCGTTGCTTGGCCGAAACGGCATGGGCAAGACGACAATTCTTCGCTCATTGATGGGACACGTCGGCGATCGTCGTGGGCGGATCGAATATGCCGGCGCCGACATCACCAAGGCCAAACCTGAAGCCATCGCACGGGCTGGAGTTGCGTACGTGCCCGAGGGTCGCGGTGTATTTGGTTCGCTTTCGGTCGTTGAAAACCTCTTGATGGCCGCGCGCGCCGGTGTAGACGGCAAGCGAGGCTGGACGCTCGATCGGGTGTTCGAGGTATTCCCCCGGTTGCATCAGCGCCGCACCAACGGAGGTCACCAGCTTTCCGGCGGCGAGCAGCAGATGCTGACGATCGGTCGAGCACTCATGACCAATCCCGATCTGATCTTGATCGACGAGGCGACCGAGGGTCTAGCTCCGCTGATCGCACAGGAGATATGGCGCACGCTCGGTGTCATCCGCGCCGAGGGCATCGCCACCATCGTCGTCGACAAGGATTTCCGCTCGCTGGCGAAAATCGTCGACCGCATGATTATGCTGTCGAAGGGCGAGATCGTGTTCGACGGCTCACCAGCGAAATTAGCCGCAGACACTCACCTTCTCGAAACCCATTTGGGAATTTGACTGCATGAGCTGCCGGAAGAAACTCTGTAATTCATGCTTGCGCCGGTAGATGAAGGCCCAACGCTTCGATCCGCCTTTGTCGATCACAAGATAGAGCCCGCCGCCGTCGGAATGCCGACCCGGCTCGTGAATCGCCTGCACGCGTCTCGCAGTCAGTTTGTCGACCTGCCGTGCCATTGCACACTTCCAGTCAGGCAGTCCAGTGTCCAGTGTGTCCGCCGAACTTTCGACCCCAGCATCTAACATGGATTTTGACGGATGACGATGGAGGTAGCTGGATGCCGCTCCGTAAAAATACCCCATACTATATGGTTTTTCAACCTTGGCCGGATCCCCGTAGACTTTACTTCGAATCCCCCCTCTCCGCCATATTCACTTTTTGTTTTAACGTCGGATGCAAAACATCTCACGCCCGCGTACGCGCGGCGTTGTCAGCTCGCCATTGATCTGCCGCGGAAAGGGATCATGTGGTATAAAGGCTGGTAGTTTCGGAGTCCGGCCCGCTAGCAGTACCAATTCGCGGAAGGCCGGCGCCGTCCTGAACGATGGCTCTTGCCAGCGTTACGTTTGTCCAATTTACTGTTCCTTGTCCGATCGACTTCGTAACCATGGGAACCAATCATGCCGGTCGCAAGAGAACTACGTGATCACGCCAGCGCCATCGAACCGGGCACCGGGGCGGCAGATGCCATGTTGGCAAGAAGGCAGCGATAGGCGTGATGGACCATAACTTAACGACACTCGCCCGGGCCTTCCAGCTTGCGAAGTCCGGCACTTGCGAATCGGTCAGCGCGATCAAGAAGCAACTGAAGGCAGAGGGCTATCGGATCGATCAGGTCGAAGGTCCCGCCCTGTCGAAGCAGCTGAGATTGCTGATCCGCGAGGCTCGCGCGATTGGCGATAGTTGAGCACTTATCGAGAAAGGTTGCCCTGATCCGTTAAGTTCACGCCGCAATCCCATCCATCTTTCACCGATCACGAAATGAACCTTCATGAGCGAAGCTGCCGCAGGGATGACCCGTGAGAAACCATCTGCCTCCGGTTTCTTGGTACGCGCGCGAGGTTTTTGGACCGGCTCTGAAAGGTCGACCGCCTGGCTATGGTCGTTGGGAGCGCTGTCGCTCATTTTCGCTAATCTCGCCGTCAATGTAGGCATCAACCGCTGGAACAAATCCTTCTTCGACGCGCTCGAGCGCAAAGACGGAAGCACGTTGTTCATCAACGTGATCACAATCGTCGCTCTCATTGCCATCGGCGCCGCGTTCGCCGTGGCGATGGTCCGGTGCCGGATGACGCTTCAAGTCAAATGGCGCCAATGGCTGACGCGAGATTTCTTGAGCCACTGGCTTTCCGAGCAGCGATACTACCGTCTTGCGGTGACCGACGAACATCAGATCAACCCTGAGTATCGTATCGCCGACGATGTGCGCATGGCATCCGAACCGGTCGTGGAATTTGTGATTGGGTTTGTAAACGCTCTTCTAATAGCCGTTACGTTCGTCAGCATTCTGTTTTGGGTTGGTGGTTCGATCAATATTCCCATCGGTGGGCAGACATTTTCGATTCCGGGCTACATTGCCATTGCTGCGATCCTTTATGCCGGCGCTACATCGGCTTTGACGTATTTTATAGGTTCGCCGTTGGTCGGACTGGTTGCAACAAAGAATGAAAGCGAAGGCCAATTTCGATACGAGCTAACGCGCGTTCGAGAGAACGCCGAGAGTATTGCGCTTATCGACGGGGCCGGCGATGAGAGCAACCGGCTGAAGGAAACGTTTGGCACCGTTGCCGAGCGCTGGATCGCTGTCATCCGCCAGCATTGCCATCTCACCTGGCTCCTCAATGGCAACGCATTCTTTGCGCCGATACTCCCCATACTTCTCGCCACGCCCAAGTATCTGACCGGTGAAATGACCCTGGGTTCGGTTATGCAAATCGCCGCCGCGTTTACGGCGGTGCTGGCCGCGCTCAATTGGTTTGCCGACAATTTCATTCGCCTGGCCGAATGGTCGGCATCTGCGACACGCGTCAATGAGCTGTATTCTGCTTTGAGCGAAATGGATGACGATACAGCCCGCTCGACGGCGATCGTGGTCGAAAACACCAGTACCGGAAACATCCATCTGAGCAATCTGTCGATCGCGCATAGGGATGGGCGCGTCGTCATAGACGATGCCGACATCACCGTGGAGCCGGGCGAGCGCGTGTTGCTCGGCGGCGAGTCCGGCTCGGGCAAAAGCACGCTCATTCGCGCCATTGCCCGTTTATGGCCATGGGGCGATGGCCGGATTATTCTACCGGCGAAAGCGAAATTGGCTTTCGTCCCGCAGCGTCCCTACATTCCGCTTGGTACGCTGCGGGACGCGCTCGCTTACCCGGCCGAAGGAACGCTACTTTCCGACGACAAGGCCGCCGCAACCCTGAAGGACGTCGGCCTGTTTTATCTGGCCGCCAAGCTGGATCTGGAAGATGGGCGTTGGGACCAGACGCTTTCGGGCGGCGAACGTCAGCGCATTGCGTTCGGGCGTTTGCTGATCGAGGAGCCCACCGTCATCATCATGGATGAAGCGACGGCAGCGCTGGACATCGACAGCGAGTTCCGGCTGCTGACGTTGCTGTTTGAGCGCTTGCCCAAGGCAACGATTTTCTCTGTTGGTCACCGTCCGGGACTTCAAGAATTGCATAGCAGGTTGTTGACGCTGCAGCGGCGCGCGACGGGTGGGCGAATCGTGCAAACGAGGAGGAACGACCGGGATGCATGGCGCAAGTTGAAACACGTGGCTTCCAGCGTACTTAAACTGAAGACACCCGGCGATTCGAAAGCCACCACCGATGCCCGATGACCCCATCCGATTTCGAATGCGTAACGCGCGCATGCATCGGCGCTTGACCTGGCCTTCGGCAAGGACACGCTGCGAACTATCCGTTGGCATTAAGGTGCAGGTGCCTGCACAATGCGCGACTGTGCAGTGGAGAGCATCATGGAACGGACCGATACATTGAAACGTGAGATCAAGGCGCTGGTTTTCGATCAGTACGGCACTATCGTCGACATGCAGGGAGGGCTCACGCAAATTGCCGCTCCTTTTCTCGAGAAGAAGGGGTGGGCTGGCGAAGCACATCAGTTCGTCACGTGGTGGCGGCGGACCCACTTCGAGAACTCCATGATCGACGCGCTGTGCGATCGGGGCCATACTCCTTACCGCCAGATCGGCCATCGCGCCGTGTCTTACGTCATGGACCGGTGCGGGTTCGCCTACACGCAGCAGGACGTAGAGTGGCTTGTCTCTGAGATCGAAAAGCTGAAGCCTTTCCCAGATGTCGTAGAAACGCTGCATAAGCTGCGCGATGCTGGCTACAAACTGATCATTCTTTCGAATGGCGATCGCGACATGCTGAAGGCGGCCGGTCCCCACATTGGATTTCCGTTCGACCATGTCATCTCGGTCCAGGAAGCGGGTTACTTCAAGCCGCATTGGAAAACCTACGCCAAGGCCGAGGAAATTGCCGGCCTTGATCGCTCGAGTTGCCTGTTCGTCGCCAACCACGCCTTCGACTGCATCGGTGCAAAGTCCTACGGGATGCGGACAGCCTTCATCGACCGCAGAAAACGGCCCTTCGGCGAGACGCCGCACCAAGCCGATCTGATCGTGTCAGACTTCGCCGGCTTGGCACGCTCGCTCTGCTGATTACGCCACCCTATTTGGTCAGATGAGCGCCTCTGCGCCGCCAGCGAGCCCGCTGCCACCGTAGAGCCACTGCAAGCTGTCGTAATAATCCTCAGCGGACATCGCTCGCATCATCGCGTTGCGCAGCGCAGCGTGGCCGCCCGCCGGATGATAGATGTGGTCGCCGATCAACCTGGACTGCATCTGTACGCGCGCCGTACGATGCACGCGCTTTTTTCGATAATCCTCGAATGCTGCAGCAAGATCTCCCTCGGCCGCCTCCACCGCGTGACTGAGGCACACGCCATCCTCCATCGCCATGCACGCACCTTGCGCCATGTACTGGAGCGTTGGATGGGCGGCATCGCCCAACAACGTCACACGACCCACCGTCCAGTTCAGGATAGGATCACGATCGCAGAGCACCCACTTTTTCCAGTCACGGCCATGCTCGATGATTCTACGGGCGCGGGGGGCAACGTGCTGAAAGCCGATCAAGACCTCCTCATCCGCAACAGGCGCGCCCGCCACGGGCTCGGGCGCATCGTTGTGATAGGTCACGACCAGGTTGAACGACTTCCAGCCCGACAACGGGTAGTGGACGATGTGGCACTTCGGCCCGGCCCATAAAGTCGCCGCGTTCCAGCGCAGGTCCTCCGGCATTTCTTCAGTTGGAATTACCGATCGATAGGTGGTGTGGCCGGTGACCCTTGGGGCACCATCGCCCACCAACTGCGCGCGGATCCGCGACCAAAGGCCGTCGGCCCCGATCAGGCCAGAGCCTGTGATCGACTCGCCGGATATAAGGATAGCGCGGGTTTCGCCGGGATCGTCCTCGTAGCCGGCGACCTCGGAACTCGTCCGTAATTCAATCATCGGATTGTCCTGGCAAGCTCGCAAGAACACGCCGTGCAGATCGCCGCGATGGATCACCGCGTAGGGATTGTTGAAGCGCTTGCGAAACGGCTCATCGAGCGGGATGGTAGCAATGTCCTCGCCGGTCATCGCATCCATCAACCGCAACTGGTCGATATAGATCGCCATCGCGCGTGCCTGATCGCCAATGCCGAGGTAATCGAAGGCGTGGAAAGCATTGGGGCCGAGTTGAATGCCAGCACCGATTTCGCCAAACTTCGGTGCCCGTTCGAGTACGAGGCTCGCGTATCCCTTCTGCGCCAACCCTATGGCAGTCGCCAACCCACCAATGCCGCCACCGCAAATGATAATCGGACCAGCCTTCGACATTTGAAACGTCTTCCCAGTTGTGCGCAGACGGCTTTCGTACCGGCAGACAAGCAGCGGCGTGGCTTGAGAAACTTCAGTTACATGCTCGAAGCATGGAGCACGGCCGCATAGACCGAAGTCAATACGGGAGCATCGATCGAGCACGGCAAAATCTGACGAGTGATTGGGGCGCACCCGGGCGATTTCGTTTGGCGTGCAGGCGGCCATCGCGCTCAACGCGCAGAAGCGACGTCGACGCGTTGTTCGATGACGCCGTGCGCAACGTTCAGGCGCCGGCAATTGCCGTGTGCGCCGCCACTGGCTGGTGCGGAACGTTACGGCTTTGAGAGCGTTTGTTTGGCCAGCGCATGGAGGCTGCAATCGATAAAGCTCAGCGTACCGATACTCTCGTTTTGATGGGGCTTTTGCTGGCGGCGGGTTCTCTTGTCGCCATGCAACGGAGCACGCCTGAACTGGCGCCAGGGGAACAGCCGACCGAAACGATCCAGACGACGAGCGGCGAAGGCAAATCCTACGAGCCGCCAAAGATCAGCTGGTTCGAGACGGCGAAGCGCGTCTACCAGGAGTTGAGCGAAAATCGCGTTTTGCTGATCGCTGCCGGCGTCACTTTCTACGTCCTTTTAGGCCTATTCCCAGCTATTGCTGGATTGGTGTCCCTTTACGGCCTGTTTGCTGATCCAGCGAGTTTAGGCAAGCAGTTGTCGGTCCTGTCCGGCTTCTTGCCCGCCGGGGCTATCGACATAATCGGCGAGCAGGTCAAGCGTGTCGCGGCTAACGGGTCGACAAGATTAGGGCTCGCATTCTTCACTAGTTTCACCATCGCAATGTGGAGCGCCAACGCTGGCATGAAGGCTATGTTCGATGCCCTCAACATCGTTTACGGCGAGCGGGAGCAACGTGGTTTTTTCAAGCTGAACGCACAATCGCTCGCCTTCACGATCGGTAGCTTGATAGTCGCCTTGCTCGCGCTTACCGCGATCGTCATCCTACCCGTGCTGCTCAACCTGCTGGCGAACGCGGGCGGCGGTTTCGGTTCGGCCTTTAGCACCGCGACTGTTATCGGCTGGGCACGTTGGCCCGCTTTGTTTGCGATCATCTTGCTGGCCTTTGCCGTCCTGTACCGGTTTGGCCCAAGCCGTGCCCATCCGAAATGGCGATGGGTCACGATGGGCAGCGCCATAGCCAGCATACTTTGGTTAGGCAGTTCGATGCTCTTTTCCTGGTACGTGGCCCGTTTCGGTACCTATAATGAAACGTACGGATCGCTCGGCGCCGCGATTGGTTTCATGACGTGGCTTTGGCTTTCGGCGTTCATCGTGCTGACGGGCGCGCAAATCAACGCCGAAATCGAACGCCAAGCGGCAGCCGTGAATAAGCGTTAGACCTGCACGTCGAAGACGGCAGAGGGGTATTGTGGTGCGACCCGATAAGCTCATGGTAGAAGCTCCGGCCAAAGCTACAACGTGAGATAGGGGGCCGATTTCATGACGACCGCAAGGCGTGCCGCTTGCATTATAGGCTGGCCGGCAAAACACTCCAGATCGCCGAAACTGCATGGCTACTGGATCAAGCGTTATCGAATCGCTGGTGACTACAGGGTCGAGGAAAAATCGTCCGAAGCGTTCGCCGCGTTTGTTGGAAGCCTCGCCGCTAACGGCTACGTAGGCGCCAACATTACTATTCCGCACAAGGATGCCGCGCTCGCGTTGTCTGAGCCAGATGATCGCGCGCGCGCCGTAGGTGCAGCCAATACGTTATGGCTCGACAATGGCACGCTGCGCTCCACCAACACCGACGTCGAGGGTTTCCTCAAAGCCCTTGATGCGGCGGCGCCCGGTTGGGATGAACGCACGACGAGTGCTGTCGTGCTGGGTGCGGGCGGCGCCGGCCGAGCCGTTGTCTACGGTCTGGTCGAACGCGGCATAAAGGCGATCCACGTCGTCAATCGGACAATCGAGAAAGCCGGGCACTTCCGCGAACGGTTCGGTGATTCTGTCCATCCGGCGGATTGGACGGCTCTGCCCCGCCTGCTCGAAGGTTCGAAACTTCTTGTGAACACGACATCGCTTGGCATGCACGGTCAGCCTGAACTCGCGATCGATCTCAGTACGCTCGCCGCGGATGCCGTCGTGTCCGACATCGTCTACGTCCCGCTGAAGACGCCGCTGCTGATCGCCGCTGAACAGCGCGGGCTGATCACCTCGAACGGACTGGACATGCTGTTGCATCAAGCCGTTCGAGGATTCGAGCTATGGTTCGGTGTGCGGCCGGAAGTGACACGCGAGCTATTTGATCTGCTCGCGGCCGATATCGCTGCTTCGACCTAATCAGGCGACGCCGTTTGCCTTTAGAAAGGCGATGAACTTCGCCCAGGCATCCTTGGCCGGGCCTTCACGATAGCTCGGGCGATAGTCCGCGTGGAACGCATGAGGTGTGTCGGGATAGACGATGATCTCGCACGACTTCTTGGCGGCGGCACACGCGGCCTTCATTTTCTCCACGGTGTCCACCGGGATGCCCTGATCCGCGCCACCATAAAGGCCGAGCACGGGCGCCTTCAATTCGGCCGCGAGGTCGACCGGATGTTTCGGCGTGAGCGGAGTGGCATCGCCGACCAGCCGGCCGTACCAAGCGACGCCCGCCTTCAAGTCCGGGTTGTGCGTTGCATACAGCCACGTGATGCGTCCGCCCCAGCAAAAGCCAGTGATCGCGAGTTTTGCAGTATCGGCTTTCCCCGAAGCCTTCGCGAATGCCACGGCTGCATCGAGATCGGACATCACTTGTGCATCCGGCACTTTCGCGACGATCGGGCGGATGTCGTCCATCGATGTCAACTTCGAAACATCACCTTGCCGGGCATACATTTCGGGCGCTACCGCGAAGTAGCCAAGTTTTGCCAGGCGGCGGCACACGTCCTTGATGTGCTCGTGCACGCCGAAGATTTCCTGCACGACGAGTACCGTCGGGAAGCTGCTGCCTGTTGCGGGCATTGCACGATAGGCTGGAATTTCACCATCGCCGGTCTTGATCTTCACCTCTCCGGCTTCGATGCCGGTTGTGTCGGTCGTAATCACGGTCTGCGCCATCACAGGCTGAACGGAGGCTGCAAATCCGGTTGCTAGTGTCGTCACGATCATTCCTCTCCGGGTGAAGTCAACCTTTGGCGCAAGGCTGCGGCGATCCGTTTCGAAGTTGCGATCCTCGATAGCCATTCAAAGTTCCTCCCTGTTCAGCTGCCGGTTGAGTTTGAGCATCAACTATGGTTGCGCGGGCGCCGCTCGACAAGGCACCAACGCGTCAATGTGCGATCGCCAATGTCAAATCGCCAAACCCCACATGCCTGTGTTCGAAAGCCAAACCCAGTTCCTGGGCGGCCGCCCCGGCCTTGGCGATCAACTCCGGCGTCGGCAACTGGGACAGGTATACGACCCTCTCGTAGTTGCCGAAATAGACCGGCATGAGTTCCGGGTGCCGGTCCAGCCCCAGCCCGCGGATCACCAGTGTTTGGAACTGGCGGACGAGGAAGTCGGTGAGAAAGAAACTGCGCATGTCTTCATCACCACGGGCGGCAAACGCGTCCACGCCAGAGAAAAACGCATAACAATGCGCGCCGGGCAGGCGCTCGACTTGCTCCTGCTCGAGAAGCCGGTCCAGATCGCCACCGGTGCCGCAATCGGCATAGGCAACGAAGATATGCTCGTAACGCGATCGCGCCCAGGTGATCCGCCGTTTCACCGCTGACGCGATCTTCTCAGGCCGGTTGTGGTAAGTCGCCGGGATCGCCTTGATGTCGATCTCCAGCTTGGCGTTCTGCGCGATCAGATATTGCAGCTCGCGCACCAGCGCACCGCACGCAATGATCAACGATCCGCGTTTGGCAGCGCCTCCACTCAAGCGGACGTCCGTTGGTTGTGCTTACGCATCAGGAGATCCTTGGCGAGTTCGACCGTTACGGCCGCGTCGCGCCCATAGGCATCGGCACCGACCGCCTTGGCGAAGTCCTCGTTCAGCGGCGCGCCACCGACCATCACGATGAAGTCGTCACGCATGCCCTTCTCCTTCAGCGTGTCGATCACGACCTTCATGTAGGGCATTGTCGTCGTCAGCAGCGCCGACATACCGATAATGTCGGGCTTGTGCTCTTCGATGGCGGCTAGATACTTCTCGACGCCGTTGTTGATGCCAAGATCGATGACCTCGAAACCGGCGCCTTCCATCATCATGCCGACCAGGTTTTTGCCGATATCGTGGATGTCGCCCTTCACCGTGCCGATGACGATCTTGCCCTGACGTGGCGCGCCACTGGCTATAAGCAGCGGCCGTAACACAGCCATGCCGCCTTTCATTGCGTTTGCCGCGAGCAGCACTTCGGGCACGAATAGGATACCGTCGCGGAAGTCGATGCCGACGATCCGCATGCCCTCGACAAGGCTCTCGGTCAGCACCTTGTACGATGCCCAGCCTCGCCCCAGAAGGATATTGACGCCTTCGACCACCTCGTCCTTCAGGCCATCGTACAAGTCCTGATGCATCTGCTCGACGAGGGCTGCGTCGTCGAGGTTCTTAAGGATGATTTCGCCGGCATCAGCCATGAGCGGTGTTCCTGCAGGTAGGATGTCGTAAGCAGAGTGATTGTAGTCTTGCAAACCTACTGTTCCGCAAGCGACGGCCGTGTCAAACGTTTCGACGTAACTGGACAAGGTTGATGGTAGCTCGGGCGAAGTCAAGCTACGCAGATGGCATGAGTTCGGAGCGGCACATTGGCACCACCCGATAATCCCAGGCGGCGCAACAGGCGTACCGCCACGATCGACCCCGTCGCCGTGGCGCGACGGGCCGCCATGCCGGTTGCTTTGGAGTTCAGTGGCGGGCCAGATCTGTCATCGATCGAGGCAGCGGCTGAAGCCTTGCTGGCCGATGTGGGCGTCGCGTGCCGCCTGCCCGCCGGAAGCGCAGCCAAGTGCGTCGCAGCTGGACTCGCCGTCTCGACTGACCGTGTGCGGTTTCCGGTTCCCCTGGTCATGGACCTGATGACCAAAGCGCCCGATCGGTTCGTGCATGCGAGCCGCGACGGCCACTCGATCGAAGTTTCAACGTCGATGGCGGTGTTCGGCCCGGCGTTATCGGCCAGCTACATCTGGACTGACCAGTCGCGCCGGCCGCTGATAGCAGCCGATGCCGCGCTGTTCGCAGCCGTTGCAGCCGATGCACCGGGGCTCGGCTACGGTGCTTCTTCGATCGGGCTGCTCGTACCTGATCTTGATGCCGGGGCGCGGCTTGGTGGTTTCGTGAACAATGCCGGCCGGCCGTTGATCGTGCCGTCTCATATGCCTTTCCACGCGCGCGATTTGGTTGCGGCGGCCTGTGCAGGTGACGAGGGATCATGCCGCTTGGCAATGGTCGCATCGGTGGACAGCGCGTTGACGTTCGACGATGCGTTTATCGAGGCGGTTGCCGCAACGGCAGCAGCAAAACAATGCTTTATCGTCGTGCCAACGCTGCTGATCGGCGCCAATGCGCCAGCGACTATCGAAGGTTCACTCGTGCGGTTTGCGGCCGAGGCGATGGCGGGCATCGCGCTCGCGCAAGCCTTGTGTCCGGGGCAACCCGTTGCAGTTGGCGCGACGGTTGCCGATGTGTCGATGCGCAATGGCTTGCCAGTGACCGGCGGTGCGAATGCGCTTGCAGTTCTGGGCGCGGCGATAGCAATGGCGCGGCGCTGGAACCTTGCGTTCTACGCTTGCGGTCCAGCGACAAACGCCAAAGGGTTCGACACGTTAGGTGCGGCAGAAACCAGCCGGTGGCTGACCGCTGCGTACCACCTCGGAGCCAACGCGATCATCGGTGCCATCGGCGCCGTAGACCTGGACGACGGACTCGCGATCGAAAAGCTGATCGTCGATGCCGAAGTCGTGGCGGACCTCGGACGTCGGCTTCTCGATGTCGATGATGATGCAGCCGCTGAGCTTCGCGCGTCGGGGCCCGGCGGCATTTTCCTTGGCACCGAGGCAGCGCGAGCGCTTGCACATCGGCAGTCAGCGTCCCGGTTGGCCGGCAACAGCTTGTTCGAGAGTTGGACCGCAGCCGGAAGTCCTGCGATCGACGGCGCTATCGCGACAATCGTCGATCAAACGGTCGTGCCCGCTGGGGGCGCAATCCCCATAGCCGCAAATGTTGCTCTACTCGATCGCCGCCCAACGCACCTTGCCGATCTGGCAGCCGAGATCTACAGCCGGTCGATCCGTGATGCGTTTGGTTTCAAAGGTTAGAACTAGGATCGCCGCCGCCGCCCTTCCATCGCGCCGCCACTTGTTGGCGCGGGCCGATGCAGGAACGGCCCGATCTTCGACGTGATCACCGCGTGATCGGGGCGGTCGCCTTTCCGATGCGCATCGAGCGTACGCCGCATGCCGGCCAGATGCTCGGGCGACGTGCCGCAACAGCCGCCGACGATGCGCGCGCCGGCATCGATCGCGAGACCTGCGTAGCTCGCCATCAGCTCGGGCGTTCCCGAGTAGTGGATGTGGCCTTCATGATACCGCGGAATGCCGGCATTCGCCTTCGATATGACGACGATGTCGGGTCTGGCCCCGGTGATCGATAGGATCGAGCCGAGCGTGTCCGAGGCACCCGCACCACAGTTTGCGCCGACCGCCAGCGGCGGCGGGTCGAAGGTCGCCACGGCTTCGGCGAAAGCTTGCGGCGTGATACCCATCATCGTGCGTCCGGCGGTGTCGAAACTCGCCGTTACAGTATACGGCATGCCCGCTTTCGCGGCGGCCATGGCGGCAGCCTTCATCTCTTCGATTGCCGACATCGTCTCGATCCAGATCACGTCCGCGCCGCCAGCCTTCAGGCCCTCGATCTGCTCGACAAACACATCCATCGCTTCCTCATGGTCGAGCGGACCCAGTGGCTGAAACAACTCACCCGTCGGCCCGACCGATCCGGCGACGACAACCGGCCGCCCCGCGGCATCGGCGACTTCCCGGGCGAGGGTTGCCGCCTGCTTGTTGATCTCATGCGTGCGCCCGTCGGCCTGATGCAACGCCAGCCGCCGCCGGTTGCCGCCGAATGTGTTGGTGAGAATGATATCGGC
>JANOOW010000284.1:0-3265 GCA_031421555.1 Hyphomicrobiaceae bacterium
GCGCGTTAAAGCAGCGTTAGAAGCCGCTGGGCTGGCCGTGACTCTGGACCCGGCACATGGCTGGGATCACGGCGTCTGGGTGCCGTTGCATCTGCTGTTTCCAGCCCGCGATGTTCCTGTTGCCCAAATCTCGATCCAACCCGAAGCCGACCCAGACCATCATTTTCGCATCGGCCAAGCGCTAGCTCCCCTGCGCGATGAAGGCGTGCTTATCGTTGCTTCGGGGGCGATGACGCACAATCTGCGCGCCTTCCGCGGTCAACCTGTCGATGCTGCAGTGCCGAGCTGGGTATCCGATTTCACCGGATGGATGCACGACGCATTGACCTCGAAGACCCCAAAATCGGCGGTCGCATATCGTGACCAGGCGCCGTTCGCTGTCGAGAACCACCCGGAAGCTGAACACATCCTGCCGCTCTACGTGGCGCTCGGGACCGCGGCAGCAGGCGAACCTATCGTGCGCGTGCACGACAGCGTCGAGCATGGGGTGCTGGCCATGGATGTGTACCGGTTCGGATAGCCGGAGCAGCGCACGGCGGTCACGTTCGTCGCACCTATTGGGCAGGGACACCCCCGCTTCGCATGGATCCTCTGGTCCTCTGCCGAATTTACCCTTAGACTGATGGCGGATGCCGCGCGGCTTCCCGAAGGCGCTTGCTTATTTTCTTGACGACAAACCATGCAACGGTCCGAAATCCCTGGAGGCAGTCGCCCATGGCCAAGCTCAACGTGAACGGTAAGACAGTCGACGTGAATGTCGAGGATGATACGCCCCTGCTGTGGGTTTTGCGCGAGCAAGTGGGATTGACCGGTACGAAGTACGGCTGCGGAGTAGCTCAGTGCGGTGCCTGCTCTGTGCACATCAACGGCGAGGTGCAGCGCTCCTGCACAGTGCCCGTTAGCTCGGTCAAGGTCACCGACAAGATCACGACGATCGAAGCGCTCTCCCCGACTGGTACTCACCCGGTGCAAAAGGCGTGGCTCGCGCTTGAGGTGGCTCAGTGCGGTTATTGCCAGTCCGGCCAGATCATGGCTGCTGCGGCGCTTCTGAAAAAAACTCCGAACCCAACCGACGCGCAGATCGACGAGGCGATGACCAACATCTGCCGCTGCGGCACGTATCAGCGGATCCGCGCTGGCATCAAGATGGCCGCCGCCGAGATGGCCGGTGAAACGAAGTCTAAGATTTGAGCCGGAGACGCTGGATCATGACAAACACAACAACCGTCTCGAGACGTCAATTTTTCATCGGTAGCGCGGCTGCCGGTGGTGGGCTTGCCATTGGATTCAATGTGCCCGGCTTGCAGGAAGCTCTGGCGCAGCAGATAATCGGCCAGGACGGCGACGAGGTCGGAGCCTGGGTTTTGATCAAGCCGAACGACGACGTCGTTATTCGCATTGCCCGCTCGGAGATGGGGCAGGGCACGCTTACCGGATTGGCGCAACTCGTTGCCGAAGAGCTCGAGTGCGACTGGACGAAGGTAAAGTGGGAGTACCCTACGCCGGGCCAAAATTTGGCGCGCAATCGCGTGTGGGGTGACATGTCGACGGGCGGCAGCCGCGGTATCCGCGGTTCGCAAGACTACGTTCGCAAAGGCGGCGCCACGGCGCGCGAGATGCTGCTGCAGGCGGCGGCCAACGAATGGAAGGTGCCAATCGGCGAATGCAAGGTCGAAGCGGGAATCATCACTCACGCGCCGTCCAATCGCCGTACGACGTATGGCAAGGTGGCATCGGCCGCAGCCAAGCTAGAGCCGCCGAAGAGTGTAAATCTGAAAGACCCCAAGGACTGGAAGATCGCCGGTAAGGCGCTCAAGCGCCTTGACACGGCCGACAAGCTGAATGGCAAGCAGATCTACGGCACCGACCTCACGATGCCGGGGATGCTCGTAGCCTCGATCAAGGATGCACCGATCCACGGTGGCAAGATCAAAAGCTTCGATGGCGCCAAGGCCAAGGCGATGCCCGGTGTCGCCCACGTTCTGCAGGTAGGGGCCGGTGCCGTAGCCGTCGTTGCCGATACTTGGTGGCATGCGAACAAGGCGCTCGCCGCAGTCGATGTGACTTACGAAGACGATCCCAATGTCAAGGTGTCGTCGGCGACAATCAACGAACTGATCAAGGCTGGGCTCGAGGCCAAGGACGATGTCGCGGTCTACAACAAGGTTGGCGACGCTGCTCAGGCCATCGCCGGCGCCGCAAAGAAGATCGATGCGGTCTATACCGCGCCGTATTGGCATCACGTCACCATGGAACCGATGAATTGCACGGCAAAGTGGACAGCCGAAAAGTGCGAAGTGTGGGTGCCGACGCAGAACGGTGACGCGGCACTTGCGGCATGCGCCGAAGCGTCCGGTCTCCCGCCGTCGAAGTGCGAAGTCTATAAGGTTCACCTCGGTGGCGGCTTCGGCCGTCGCGGCTTCCAGGATCCGACGACGAAGGCAGTCTTGCTCGCAAAGCAAATCCCCGGCGTTCCGGTAAAGCTGCTGTGGAGCCGCGAAGAAGACATGAAGCAGGGCAGGTACCGGCCGATCAGCCAGTGCAAGCTGCAGGCGGGCTTGGACGAAAAAGGCGATTTGGTCGGCCTGCAGATCCGCATCTCGGGCCAATCGATCCTCGCCTCCGTCGCGCCAGCGCGAATGGAGAATGGCGTCGACTTCATCGCTTTTCAGGGCCTCAATCCGCTCGACGGCAAATACGTCAAGGAAGGTTCGATCGGCTATTCGATCCCGAATATCCAGGTCGATTATGCGATGCGCAATACGCACGTCACGCCCGGCTTCTGGCGGGGCGTGAACAATAACCAGAATGCCGTTTATCTCGAATGCTTCATCGACGAGGTGGCGAAAGCAGCGGGACGCGATCCGCTGGAGTTCCGCCGCGCCTTGATGACCAAAGACCCGCGTACAGCGAAACACTTGGCGGTGCTCAACGCGGTGGCAAACAAGATCGGCTGGGAGACCTCGAAACCGCCGGCCGGCCAGTTCCGCGGCATCGCGCAGCATATGGGCTACGGCAGCTATATCGCGGCGGCGGCCGAAGTATCCATCGGCGGCAACGGCAAGGTAATCGTACATCGCCTCGTGATGGGAACCGATCCGGGCTACGTCGTCAATCCGGACCAGGTTGATGCGCAGGTTGTTGGCTCCGTCGCGTATGGATTGTCGGCTTCGTTTTTTGAGGAAATCACTATCAAAAACGGCGCGGTGGAACAGGAAAATCTTGACACCTATGAGATCATGCGCATGGCCGACTTCCCGAAGCT
>JANOOW010000285.1:0-3986 GCA_031421555.1 Hyphomicrobiaceae bacterium
ATCCGTGCCGGCATCGACGACCTGCGCCTCGAGGTACGCGATATGAAAGTTCGATTGGGCCGCATCGAAACGAGTCTGGCGCAGACGCAGGTTCACCTTGCCGAGCATTCGGTCCGGTTCGACCGGGTGGACGCCCGGCTCGATAAGATTGAAGTCAGGCTTGGGCTGGTAGAGGCATGACGGCAGCTTGAAGCGTTCCGCTGCCGCCCTTGCTGGCAGGGGCCGTCATGTCTATAAGCCCCTCAACAGCAACCGGCGACATCAGACAAACGGGACCACAATGGCCATCGAGCACACGTTTTCAATCTTGAAGCCCGACGCGACGAAGCGGAACATGACCGGCGCCATCAACGCCGTGATCGAGAAGGCCGGCCTCAACATCGTCGCCCAGAAGCGCGTGCAGTGGACCAAGGCCCAGGCGCAGGCGTTCTATGCCGAGCACAAGGCGCGTCCCTTCTTCGGCGAGCTGGTCACGTTCATGACCTCGGGCCCGATCGTATTGCAGGTGCTGGAGGGCGAGAACGCCATCGCCAAGTATCGCGAAGTGATGGGCTCGACCGATCCGAAGGAAGCAGCAGACGGCACCATCCGCAAGCTGTTCGCCGTGTCGAAGGGCGAGAACTCCACGCATGGGTCCGACAGCCCCGCGGCTGCCGAGCGCGAGATTGCCATGAACTTCCGCCTCGACGAAATCGTCGGCTGAGGATTAAGGTCCAGGCTCCAGCATGACAGCATGGAGACGAACATGACACGCCGGTTGATATCGTCGGGATCGAAATTCGAGGCGGAGATCGGCTACTCGCGGGCAGTGGTGGATGGCGACTATGTGTTCGTCGCCGGCACCACGGGCTACGATTACGCAACGATGACGCTGGCTGAGGGCGTTGTCGCGCAATGCGAGCAAGCGTTGGAGAACATCGGCGCGGCGCTGACGGAAGCTGGCAGCAGTTTCGACGATGTTGTGCGGGTGACGTACATTTTCCCCAACCCGGCCGATTTCGAGCCGTGCTGGCCGACCCTGCGCCGGACGTTCGACAAGGCGCGTCCCGCGGCGACGATGCTGAGCTCGGCCCTGATGACCCCGGCGATGAAAGTCGAGATCGAGGTAATGGCGCGGGTAAGAAAGCCAGCGTGATCACGCCAACTCACGCCCGGCTCTAAGACCCTAACGATATGACCAATATGCCACGTAACTTACCGGCCCGGCGTTGATCCCGAGCCGCCAAGCGCCGCCCGCGCCCAATTCGGATAGTCCTTGTAGTTACCAGCCGGATCCCGGCTGTGAGCGCGGGCCGCGTCCTCGTCTGAACGTCGCGCATAGTCGCGGGCCGCCGCGCGTTCCGCCGCCACTGCCCTCCGCTTCTCCAACGCCGTCGCCGCATCCGCCGATACGTTCGTGATGATCGTGGCGGCCAGAACCAGAGTTAGCAGCGCGATGAAACCAGCCATTTCAATCTCCATAGCTTGAATTTGCCGCTGCGACAGCAGCGCGCGTCACAAGTTAACGGCGGTTTCCGCCATCATACTTCGGAGACAGCGCTGCACGGGCCCAGTCCGGATAGGCCTTGTAATCGCCTGCGGGATCAAGGTTGTTGGCGCGCGCAGAGTCGGGGTTATTGCGACGTCGAAAGTCCCGATTGTCGCGGTAATCGCGCGAGTACTTGTATCGGGAGTAATAACCGCCGTCGCTGTCACGATAGTAACGAGGGGCAGCGTCTACAGACGCATTTTGCCCTGGGATGACAGGTGCCAACAGGCCCATGGCCAGAACAGAAGCAATAATAGGAACTCTCATGTCGTCCTCGTGGAGCTTGCGTTTTCCTTCTGCTCAAGGATATGGGCGACGTAAAAGCTTTCACAATTCACGGATGCGTGTGTCCACCGTCAGCGTTTTGCCATCTTGCCGCTGACGATGCGGCGGCCCAATGCAAACCGATGAACTTCGGATGGTCCATCGTAAATGCGAAACGCCCGCACATCGCGAAAGATCCGCTCGACCATCGTATCGCGGGTCAGCCCTAGCCCGCCGAGAACCTGCATCGAGCGGTCGACGACGCGCATGATCGCCTCCGAGCAGATAACCTTCGCCATCGAACTTTCCGTACCCCCGCGCCCGCCCTGGTCGAGCACCCAGGCGCAGTGCCAGATCGCCAGCCGCGCGGTGTGCATATCCATCATGTTATCGGCGAGCATGAACGACACGCCCTGGTGGTGACCGAGTGGCTTGCCGAAAGCCATGCGCTCTTTCGCGTAGGCCGTCGCGATGTCGTGCGCCCGTTGCGCCGAGCCGAGCCAGCGCATGCAGTGCGTCAACCGGGCCGGTGCCAGCCGCACCTGCGCATACTTGAAGCCCTGGCCGGCCTCGCCGAGCACATCATCGCCCGACACCCGCAAATTCTCGATATCGATGACCGCGTGGCCGCCCATGAAGGACGAATCCATCGTGTCGAGCGTGCGGCTGATCTTGAAGGCCGGGTTGGGCAGCGGCGTCAGGAACATCGTCGCATCGCCGGGCCCGTCGCCGGTGCGGGCCATGATGATCGCGAAGGCCGCGCCGTCCGCTCCGGTGATCAACCACTTGCGCCCGTTGATGACGAAGCCGTTGCCATCGGGCGTGGCGCGGGTGGCGAGCATCGAGGGATCGGAGCCGGCGCCGCCCTCCGGCTCGGTCATGGCGAAGCACGATCGTGTGACGCCGGTCGCCAGCGGCCGCAGATACTTTTCCTTCTGCGCGGGCGTGCCGACCACGTCCATCAGGTGGATGTTACCCTCGTCCGGCGCCTGGCAGTGCATGGCGATCGGCCCGAGCATCGAGTAGCCGGCCGCCTCGAAAATCACCGCCTTGGCGACGTGGCTCAGATCGCGTCCGCCGAACTCCTTCGACACGTGGACAGCGAGCAACCCGGCCGCCTTCGCCTTTGCATTGAGATCGCGCCGCAATTCGTCCGTCGGCCCGTGCGCCGTCCAACGCGGATCAGCCTCGAACGGGATCACGTCGCGCCGCACGAACGCGTCGACCTGGGTTTTGAGCGCGGCGATGTCGGCGGGAATTGAGAAGTTCATGGGTGTGCCTTGTAATAGCGGGTTGATCCGGGATTTGCCTCACCACATCACAGTCGCGCCAAGTCCGGCGAACCTCGGATCTGCCGTGACCAACGTCAGGTTCTCGATCGTGGCCTGTGCCGCCAGCAGCCGATCGAAAGGATCACGATGCGGGCTTGCCATCAGGCCAGCTGCACGGGCGTGAGACAAAGAAATAGGCAAAATGGCAAAATCCTGAACCGCTGTTTGCTCGGCAAACTGATGCGCAAGCACCTCGGCTTCGGGCCATTTTCCCAACCCAACCTTGATGGCGATCTCCCACGCGCTCGCGACGCTGACATATACAGCAACGGTTTCCAACTCGAGTGCCTCGCGGGCAGTTGCCGACAATAACGCCGGTTTCATCAGCGCCCAGAACAAGACGTGCGTATCAAGCAATAATCTCACGCGTCCGCCCCGTACCAGTCTCGCAACTCATCAACGCTCATTGGCTCGAGCAATCGGGCAGGCACCTGCATTTTGCCCTCCAAGCGTCCCAGTTGCCGTTTTCGTTTGAGTGGCGCGAAGGGCGGCATGGTGTCAGTAACGCGTGACGCTGTGACGTTCGGCACTGCTGCCACCGGCGTTAGCCGTACCGTGCCCAGTTTGGCATCGGCTATGCGAACGTCCTCTCCCTGGGCCGCACGCTGCATCAGATCATCAAGATGTTCCTTGGCCTCGGCGAGCGTTACCTGTTCCATCGCGCAATCCTCCGGCAATCACCTTAAGCGTAGCCTGCAGAACAATTCAAGTTGCGGCCTACCCCTGCACTTCACGCTTGTCCCCCCTGCAGCCGCCCCCTAGGCAGAACGGCGCAGTTGCGACACGATGCGCCAAAACAAGCAAGATGTTCGAGGGGACGACGACAATGATCACCATCCGCGCTGACGCGCTCAGCCGCTTCG
>JANOOW010000286.1:0-14000 GCA_031421555.1 Hyphomicrobiaceae bacterium
CTGTGGGCATCGTTCAAGCGGCGGGTGGCCTTGAACTTCGGTTGGCCAGCTTTGCACTCTCGGATCCACTCGGTCGTGAACGCGCCGGACTGGATGTCCTTCAAGACGCGCTTCATTTCGGCGCGGGTCTCGTCGGTGATGATGCGCGGACCTGTCACGTACTCGCCGAACTCAGCGGTGTTCGAGATCGAATAGTTCATATTGGCGATGCCGCCTTCGTAGATCAAATCCACGATCAGCTTCACTTCGTGCAGGCACTCGAAGTAGGCCATCTCTGGCGCGTAGCCGGCTTCGACCAGGGTCTCATAGCCGGCGCGGATCAGCTCGACCAAGCCGCCGCAGAGCACGACCTGCTCGCCGAACAAATCGGTCTCACATTCTTCCTTAAACGAGGTCTCGATGACGCCGGCGCGGCCGCCGCCGATGGCAGCAGCGTACGACAGGAATACGTCATGAGCGTTGCCGGTCTTGTCCTGGTGGATGGCGATCAGGCAGGGCACGCCGCCGCCGCGCTGGTATTCGGAGCGCACAGTGTGGCCCGGGCCTTTTGGCGCGACCATGCCGACGTCGAGGTCGGCGCGCGGCTCGATCAGATTGAAGTGGACGTTGAGGCCGTGTGCGAACATGAGGGCGGCGCCCTTCTTCATGTGCTCGTGCAGATGATCCCTGTAGATGTCGGCCTGCAGTTCGTCCGGAGTGCACATCATCATGATGTCCGCCCACTTGGCCGCGGCAGCGACCTCCATCACTTTAAAGCCGGCATCTTCGGCTTTCTTCCAGCCAGCCGAACCTTTGCGCAACGCAATCGCCAGGTCCTTGACGCCGCTGTCGCGCATGTTTTGCGCATGGGCGTGGCCCTGGCTGCCGTAGCCGATAACCACGACCTTCTTGCCCTTGATGAGATTGACGTCGGCATCACGATCATAATAAACGCGCATGGGCTTTTCCTCGGCTGAACGGATGTGTTTTTGAGTGATCGAGAGTGTCTCGGCGCAACGCCTAACCAATTAGGCCTGCTTGTGCCAAGGAAAATTCACTAAATAGCTGCCATGCACGCCGATTGCCGGTCATTTCATGGCAATCCCTGAAATCGCGCGAGCCCGGAGCGGGCAGCGTCCGGCGGGCCGCCGATCTCGTCGAGACTAGGCAATGCGGTGACAAACGCTGGCAGCGCTTCGGCTTCTTTCGACAATCGGACGAGTTTTGGGACGCTGGGTAGCGCGTCGATCGTCGCAGACCGGAAGCGAATGTAGCCGAGCGCAACCGCCACGGTGATGTCGGGCTGCAGCATTCGTCCCCCGCCGAACCAGCCTTTTTCGGGTGTGAGTTCTTCCAGCGCGAGCAGTGCTGCGTCTAGCTGCACCTTGTTGCGGTCGATCCAAGGCTGGTGGATGAGCTCCGGCGGCCGCAGCATCTGCTCGTAAGCGATTGCTGCGGCTTTATCGATTGCACCGGTTGCCAGCACGATGATCTGCAACGCGTGCCGCCGCTCGGGCCCCTTGACCGGGAGCAATGCTGCTGCCGAGCCCGCGGTCTCATCTAGATGATCGAGAATGGCTGCGCTATCGACCAGCACCTCGCCAGTGTCGAGCACCAGCGACGGCACGCGGCCCAACGGGTTGATGGTACGCATAGCGTCGGCGTCGCCAAAGACGCTGAGGCCCTGCCGCGCGAATGGCAGACCTAGCACGTGCAACGACACGGCGACGCGGCGGACGTAGGGGCTGTCGTATTGGCCTATCAGGATCATGGCGGCCTCACAGGGAACTCCAGGTCCGCAATGATGGGCCACAGCGATGCGATGAGCAAGAACGCCATGCCAATGTTGAACACGCGAACGCGCACCGGATCAGCAAGCCAGCCGCGCAGGCTGACGCCGAATACCGTCCACACCGATACGGATGGCAGGTTGACGGCGAAGAAAACAATAGCAAGGATCAGCATGCTTGTCAGGTACTGCGACGGCACCGTATAGGCAGTCACCGCAGTCAGGCACATCGTCCACGCCTTTGGGTTGACCCACTGGAAAGCGGCCGCCTCCAGGAACGTGAGTGGTCTGGCACGCGGGTTGGCTGCACTGGTTTTGAATGGGCCGGCATTTGCGATCTGCCAGGCCAGCCAGGTCATATAGGCTGCGCTGACGAACTTCAGAACGGTATAGGCCAGGGGAAATCGTTCGAAGAGCTGGCCGATGCCGAAACCGATCATCAAAAGCATAAATGAGAAGCCGAGCCCGATCCCCAACATGTGCGGGATCGTCCGGCGGAATCCATAATTTACGCCCGACGCGATAAGCATCATGTTGTTCGGGCCCGGCGTTATCGACGAGACGAACGCAAACAAGCTCAGTGCGGTGAGTAGCTTCGCATCCAACGGGCAGCTCCGTGATATGTCAGGCTGGCTGACATATCACGGCTCTCCCTTACGAATCGATCGATTTATGCATCAGGCGTTCGAGCAAGCCGAGTCCGAGATCAATTTCGGATTTCGAGATTTCCACGGACGGCGCGAATACGATCGTGTTCTTGTAATAGCCGCCAACATCGAGGCAGAGGCCGTACTGCTTGCCGCCATACTCGATGCCGCCAGTGAACGCCTCCTGGTTGAGCGTGTTGGCCAGCTTCGTGTTAGGCGTGATGCCATCGCGCTCGCACAATTCCAGGCGCAGCGCCATGCCCATGCCATCGACGTTTCCGACGATGCCCGGGAATTGCCGCTGCAGAGCTTTCAAACCTTCGAGGAAGTAGGCACCCTTGTCGGCCGTTATCGTCTCGTAGTCGGTGTCCTCCATCATCTTCACGTTTTCGAGGGCGACTGCCGTGCCCATCGGATTGGACGAGTAGGTCGAGTGTGTTTTGCCCGCGCCCCAGATCTCGGGTGAGATCAGTTCTTCGCGCGCCCACAATCCGGACAAGGGATTGAGGCCGTTCGTGAGCGATTTACCGAACACGATGACGTCGGGTTTGACGTTGAAATTCTCCATCGCCCAAAACTTGCCAGCGCGGTAGAAACCCATTTGCACTTCATCATCGACGAGCAAGATCTTACGCGCTTCGAGAACGGTTTTCAGCTTTTCGAAATAGCCGGGTGGCGGGATGATGTAGCCGCCGGTGCCTTGGATTGGCTCGACGAAAAATGCGGCGAACTCGCTTTCGTTCGCCTTCGAGTCCCAGACACCGTGATATTCGCTGTCGAACAGGCGGGCGAACTGGTCCACGCAATACAAGCCGCAATCTTCGCGCTTTTTGCCGTAGGGGCAACGAAAGCAATACGGAAACGGGACGAAGTGCGCGCGGTCGGGAAACGCGCCGAAGCTGCGCCGGTAGCGGTATGACGACGTGATCGCCGTCGTGCCGAGCGTGCGGCCATGATAACCGCCTTCGAACGCGAACATCCGCGATTTGCCGCCGGTGTAATTGCGCACGAGCTTCAGCGCATCTTCGTTGGCTTGCGCACCGCCGACGTTGAAATGACACCGCCCCTTCATGCCCCAAGTCTTTTCGATCCGCTGGGCAAGCCTCGTCGCTAACTCGATCTTTTCGCGATGCAGGAACTTACTGGAAACCTGCGGTAGCGTTTCGAGTTGCCGGCTTACGGAATCATTCAACCGCTTGTTGGAATACCCAAAGTTGACAGCCGAGTGCCACATCTGCAAATCGAGAAACGGCATACCGGTATGGTCGTAGAGGAAAGATCCCTCGCACCGTTCGAAAACCTTCGGTGTCTCCATGTAGTGAACGGTGTCGCCCCATGAGCAATACTTTGCCTCATAGGCGAGTAGTTCCGACTGACTGATCGACTTGAAATCCTCCGCGCGTGCGGCAGGTGACATCTCCTCGCGATCTTCACCCTCTACGGTCGTACTAAGCGTGTATTCCATTACGCGCACTCTGCCTTTCGCGATCTATTGATTTGACGGAGCCAAATTCGGTGTCAGCATTTTAGAAAACAGTTGGTTGACGTCCGTGAAGCCCGAAATTGGAATGTGGTTAATACCGTTGGTGCGACAATAGTGTATCAGCGCATCTTTCGCAAAAACGAGGTCACACCGCTCGGCAATGCAAAAATCGGACCGTCCGTCGCCGATGAGGACCTGCAGCGTATCGTCAGCGGACTCGGCAAATTGACATTTGCAGTTTGCTGAAAAAGAACTGCATCCCTCTCTGGATCCGGGAAAGTGGACGTGCCATTTGCTCCCGCGCCATTCGAGTTTGTTTGACCAGAACTTCAGATGATCCAGCCCTGCCTTCTTGAGGACGGCCGCTATCGTCCTATCTAGCCCATCGGAGACGATAGTCACGCCGACGCCAGACTTCTCGCACCGCTTCACAAAGGTAAGGAACGCTGGGTCGATCCTGAGGGAATGCGCGAAGCGGTCATACTCCTCAGGTGTAATATTTAAGAGGTCGATTTGCTCGGTAAGGCACTTGCGTGCGTCGATGAGGCCGCTCTCCCACCGATCTTCTACGGTAGTCCAGGCGCGATCGGCGTATAGGGTAAGTAGCTTCTTGGTCGAATCTTCCAGCGTTATCGTGCCATCGAAGTCGACGCATACGTGAATACGCTGATGCATAAGTGACTAACCTGTATACTTTTTGAAGAGACCCAAACTCGGTTGGCGCGCGATCGTTTTGAGTGCTTGTCCAGTTCGGGATCGAATGCGCGTAGCCGCAAGTGAGGCGATCAGTTCGAGAGTGGCCACGGATGTCGCCCGTATGCTTGGAGCACATCCAAAAGAGATGCAATTCACATTCGAGTTTGACCTTAACGGAATGTGAAGTTGACGTTACCTACAATGCGGCCCGCTTTTGATCGCGTAATTCATAATGGCCAAGTCATGGACGTATAGTCGAGCCAACATAGTCGGATCCGAGTTTTTGAGCGGCTTCTCGAACAAAACCGAACCTGAGAGATCCGCATGCCCGGCGCACTGCCGGTAGTGTGCGACAATCTGCTCCTGACCCCTTCCTCCTCCCGGCGCGCCGTAGACCCGGTCACGACCTTTCCAGGTTCAATATAATCATCTGAGCCGGACAACGGGTCTGCGGGGTTAACGGTTGCAGCGGGGGGCTGCAACATCGTTGCAACTATTAACTTTAACGCGCGAGCGCTTCAGCTAACGTGTCGTTCAGACTTACCGGTTTGCCGCAGGCTCGATCACGCGATGCGGTTTCAACAGCGGAGCGGCGTTGGATGGCTTGGTACTCGCGGACGTGGACCTATCTCGACGGCGGCTGGCAGGACGGCAATCCGCCGATGATGGGGCCGCGAACCCATGCGGCATGGTTGGGATCCTCGGTGTTCGATGGTGCCCGGGTGTTCGAGAATACGATGCCGGACATGGATCGGCATGCGCTGCGGGTCAACGTGTCCGCGACCAAGATGGGCCTGAAGCCGACGATGCAGCCCGGCGAGATCGTTACCTTGGCCCGCGAGGGCGCGCGCAAGTTCGCTCGCGATACGGCCCTCTATGTCAAGCCGATGTATTGGGCGGAAGCGGACGGGCCGTTGAGCATTGCGCCCGATCCGGAGTCGACCCGGTTCTGCCTGTGCCTATTCGAGGCGCCCATGCCGGAGCCCAAAGGTGGTAGCCTCGGCGTGTCGCGGTTCCGCCGGCCGACGCTCGAGACGATGCCGACCGACGTCAAGACCGGAGCGCTCTATCCCAACAATGCACGTGCCGTTCGTGACGCGGCATCGCGCGGCTTCACCAACGCACTCGTGCTCGACATGCTCGGAAACGTGGCCGAAACCGCGACATCGAACATCTTCATGGTGAAGGACGGAGTGGTGTTTACGCCGAACCCGACCGGCGCTTTCTTGAACGGCGTTACGCGGCAGCGCGTTATCGATCTATTGCGCACTTCCGGCATCGAAGTGCGCGAGACGACGTTGTCGGTGGAGGATTTCGTTGGTGCCGATGAGGTGTTCACTTCAGGCAACTATGCCAAGGTGATGCCTGTGACCCGTGTCGAGAGCGCGGAGAAGCAACCCGGCCCGGTTTTCCGTAAAGCGCGCGAGGCCTACTGGGCATACGCAAAGTCGGGTGCCTGGGACATCTGAGTGTTGCCTTCGCGTCCTTATCCGGCGGAGGAAAGCGCGCCACGGCCACGCGAGAGTGTGTCGAGGTTGCAACTCCCAGCGACATTTGGCATGGTCCGCGCGATCGTCGATCCCGATCGGGGCGTACGGCCATGTGGTACTCCGCATAGCCAGTGTCTTTTTGCGTTCGCGACACACACAAAAATGGCCCGTCACAGGCCAAGGGGAGTTCTTTGATATCCAATATTCTATGGGGGGTCATCGCCTGCGGGGCGTTGTCGATCCTGTATGCGATCATCACCATCCAGCAGGTGATGAGCGCAGATGCTGGCAACAAGCGCATGCAGGAGATCGCCCTCGCGATCCGTGAAGGCGCGCAGGCCTACCTCAACCGCCAGTACATGACGATTGGTGCGGTCGGCGCGGTGATCTTCGTGATCGCCTGGCCTTTGCTCGGACACCTGAGCGCATTCGGCTTCCTAATCGGTGCGGTCCTGTCGGGCATCGCTGGCTACATCGGCATGAACGTGTCGGTCCGCGCGAACGTGCGCACCGCGCAGGCGGCAACGCACTCGCTCGCTCGCGGCCTCGATATCGCCTTCAAGGCCGGTGCGGTGACCGGAATGCTGGTCGCCGGCTTGGCGCTCCTTGGCGTTTCGATCTATTACTTCTTCCTGATCAAGGGGCTCGGCTATCAGCCGGCTGACCGCGTCGTCATCGACAGCCTCGTGTCGCTCGGCTTCGGTGCCTCGCTGATCTCGATCTTCGCCCGATTGGGCGGCGGTATCTTCACCAAGGGTGCCGACGTTGGTGCCGATCTCGTCGGCAAGGTCGAAGCTGGAATTCCGGAAGATGACCCCCGCAACCCGGCCACGATCGCCGACAACGTCGGTGACAATGTCGGCGACTGCGCTGGTATGGCAGCCGACTTGTTCGAAACTTACGCGGTGACGGTTGTCGCCACCATGGTGCTCGCCGCGATCTTCTTTGCGGGCCAAGCCAACCTCGACAAGTTGATGGTCTATCCGTTGGCCATTTGCGCAACCTGCATCGTGACGTCGATCGCCGGCACCTACTTCGTCAAGCTCGGCGCCAACAACTCGATCATGGGCGCGCTGTACCGCGGGTTCATTGCTTCGGCCGTGCTTTCGATCGGTGGTCTTTATTTGGCGACCGAATTTGGTCTCGGAACGTGGGGCGATGTCGGCACCGCCGCCGGTACCGTCATCACCGGTAAGAGCTTGTTCCTGTGCGGCCTTGTCGGCCTTGCGGTCACCGGTTTGATCGTCTGGATCACCGAGTACTACACCGGTATCGGCTACCGTCCGGTGCGCTCGATCAGCCAGGCCTCTGTCACCGGTCACGGCACCAACGTGATCCAAGGCCTCGCCGTCTCGCTCGAAGCGTGCGCGCTGCCGACGATCGTGATCGTGGTTGGCATTCTGGCGACGTTCAACCTCGCTGGCCTGTTTGGCACGGCGATCGCGACGACGACGATGCTCGGCCTCGCTGGCATGGTGGTTGCCCTCGACGCGTTCGGTCCGGTGACCGACAACGCCGGTGGCATCGCCGAAATGGCCGGTCTGCCGAAGGAAGTGCGCCGTTCGACCGACGCGCTCGACGCCGTCGGCAACACCACCAAGGCCGTCACCAAGGGCTATGCGATCGGTTCGGCAGGACTTGGTGCCTTGGTGCTGTTTGCCGCCTACAACTACGATCTGCTGTATTTCATTGCCGAGGCCGATAAGCCGGGCTCGAAGGTGTTCCAGTTCTTCAAGGGCGTGAAGCCTGACTTCGCGCTGACCAACCCCTACGTCGTCGTCGGGCTACTGCTCGGCGGTCTCATCCCCTACCTGTTCGGTGGTATGGGCATGACCGCTGTCGGCCGCGCTGCCGGCTCGGTGGTGGAAGAAGTCCGCCGCCAGTTCAAGGAGAAGCCCGGCATCATGAAGGGTACGGAGCGTCCCGACTATGCGCGCGCCGTCGATCTTCTGACCAAGGCTGCGATCAAGGAAATGATCATCCCCTCGCTGCTCCCCGTGCTGTCACCCATCGTGTTGTTCGTCGTGATCAACGCGATCGGCGGCAAGAGTGCTGCGTTCTCGGCGGTCGGCGCGATGCTGCTCGGCGTGATCGTGACGGGCCTGTTCGTCGCCATCTCGATGACCTCGGGTGGTGGCGCGTGGGACAATGCCAAGAAAAGCTTCGAGGATGGCTTCGTCGACAAGGACGGCGTCAAGCACATGAAGGGTTCCGAGGCGCACAAAGCTTCGGTGACCGGCGACACCGTTGGCGATCCCTACAAGGATACCGCTGGTCCAGCCGTCAACCCGGCGATCAAGATCACCAACATCGTCGCGCTGCTGATGCTGGCCGTACTCTCGCATTGAGTCTTACTGGCGCCTTCCGGCTGCCCGGTGGGCAGCCGGCCGGAAGGCGCGGTATAGAATTGAAAAAGCGCTCGCACGTTCACGTGCGGGCGCTTTTTCATGGCGCGCTCACAGGCGTGTCGCTGAGGCCACGCCGAGTATCGATCTATCGCCCGCATCCCGATCGCCGGTTGATGTTTGCCGCTTGGGGGATAGGCTAAAGTGAACGTTGCGGGGCAGCCACCTTTTCGCCGGCGACGAAGGGGTAGTCATGCGTAAACTCGCCAAGTTATTTGTTGCCGTTGCGGCCCTCTCGGCGGGCGCGGTCCACGCTCCGCAGAGAGTGGACGCGCAAGGTTTCTGGAGCGATATCTTCGGTGTATCGCCATATGCTTCAAGCAGGCGGTCCTATGAACGCAGCCACCGCTTCGAGCCGCGCCAGCGCCGGGCGGTCGAACATCGCAATCGCGCAGCTTCTGCAACCAAGTCTGTCGATCGCGAAGGCGCTGTCGCGAAACCCGCACGTCCGAGCGCACCCGTGCCTCCGCTCGTCGCCGTCGTCTCGCTGAAGAGCCAGTCGATGACGGTCTGGGACGAGAATGGGCCCGTGCTGCGCTCGCGCGTTTCGACCGGGCAACCGGGTCACAGCACACCACCCGGTGTTTTCAGCATCATCCAAAAGAACCGCTATCACGAGTCGAATATCTACAGCGGCGCGCCAATGCCTTTCATGCAGCGGATCACCTGGTCGGGCATCGCGATGCATGCGGGCGTGGTGCCGAATTATCCAGCATCGCACGGCTGCATACGGCTGCCCTACGATGTCGCGCAGAAACTGTTCAGCATGACGCGGATGGGCATGCGCGTCGTCATCGCTCCAGCCGACACGGATGCGCAAGCGATCGAGCACGAAAACCTGCCGCAGCCATATCTCATGCCGATGGCCGAGTTGATGGCGGCCGTGAAGAAGACCGGCGATGCCGGCTACGCTCCGGCGGGCGAAAGTACGGAGGCGGACCAGCTGTTCAATCCGTTCGAGGTCGCGTCCCGCTTGAGGACGGCGGCCAGCACAGCGGTGAAACGCAAGGCGATCGAAGCCAAGGATGCCCTAGCAGAGGCGACGCTGCGATCGGCGGACGCCAATGTTGCCGTCGCGCAGTTGCGTAGCCGGCGTGCAGATCTCGCGTTGGCAGAGGCGGAAGCGCGCAGCAACACACTCATCGCCGATACATCCGGCACGATCGATCGGGCAGCCGCCAAGATAGCATCGGATCAGCGCGTCATCGAAGCCCGCACGCTCTATACTGCAGCGATCGAGGAGGAGGCAGCAAAAAGCCCGCCATCGTTCGATACCGCTCGGGCTGCACGCGAAGCTCAGGTTGCAGCTGACGAAGCTCCGGACAAGGCAAAGGAGATGGCGCGCCGCCTCGAACCGCTGTCGATATTCGTCAGCCGTGAGGAGCGCCAGGTGTTCGTCAGGCAAGGTTTCGAGGCCGTGCTCGAAGCAGCCGTCGACATCGCCGATTTGGATACGCCGCTCGGCACCCACACGTTTACGGCGATGGCAACCACAGATGAAGGACGCAAACTGCGCTGGCTCGGCGTGACGATGCCGAACGGTCCCGGCGATGCATCGAGCGCGCAAAAAGCGCTTGCACGCATTACGCTGCCCGATCACGTGCGCGATGAGATCGCGCGGCGCGTGTGGACCGGCGCCTCGCTGGTGATCTCGGATCAGGGCGTGAGCAATGAGACCGGCCGCGGCACGGATTTCGTGGTGCTGATGAAGTAAGCCGGGCCAAGCTTACCCAACCGGAGCGATCCAGTTGAAAAGCGCAAGGCCACCGTCGACGTCGACCGTAGTGCCCGTGACGTAGCGCGAGAAGCGATCGGACAGCAGCGCCATCGTCATCGCGGCGACATCATCGGCGTTGCCGAGACGGCCGAGTGGGATCTTGCCACCCCAGTCGTAGGCGCCGGCATTGAAACCACCGCCCGGAATGGCACCGGGCGCGACGGCGTTGACGCGTATGCCGTGTGGGCCAAGCGCGCGCGCCAGTTCCTTCATCACCATCGTCTGGCCGGCCTTTGAAGCCGCATAATGCGGCAGGTTGCGCGGCGTGTTGGCGTGAAGCGATGTCACGATGACGATGCGGCCCTTGATCGAGGCCGCGATCATCTTTTCAGCCATCGCGCGGGCCAGGAAGAAGCCCGATCGCACGTTGGTGTCGACCATGCGGTCCCAGATCTCTTCCGTGACGGCCATCGCATGATCAGCTTCGCGGCGGGCGGGCGAGGCGGCGTGCACCAGCATGTGCGGCGGGCGATCACCCAAAGCAGCTACGATCTGCGGCCACCCATCGCGGGCGCTCAAGTCGACGGTCAATGCCTCGGCAGTGCCGCCTGCAGCCAGAATCGAGGCTGCTGTGGCAGCGTTACCGTCAGCGCTGATATCGGCGAGTATGATGTGTGCGCCCTCGCGAGCGAGCGCGCACGCCATCGCCCGGCCAATGTTGGACGCGGAACCGGTGACGATCGCCAACTCGCCCGTAAACAAGCCTGTGGCGGTCATGATGTGTACCCGTTTCTTCGAGGTGACTGGCTATTTCTTGCGGAAGGCGTCGAGGCTGACGACCTGTGCGCCACCGGTGCCGGTGGGATGGCCGGCGGCCGGTGGCGAGTCGGTTTTATTTGCTGGGAGCCGCTCCGGTTTTGACTCTGGCTGCCGTGTTGACAGGGGGCGTTGCGGTTCGACGGCGGCCGCTGGCGAATCGCCCGCAGGTTTATCGGTACGCGGCTTGCGCGGAGCACGTGGCTTGCGCTCGGAGACCGAACGCGTCGTTGTCGGGCGAATTGGGGTGGTGCCGCTGCGATCAGGTATGTCGTCCATCGCGGCTGGCTGATCGTCTTGCCCGCTGTGTGGATGGGCGAGTGCGTCGTGGCCCAAATCCGGCGATTCGAATTGCAGGCCGTAGCGCACACTTGGATCAAAGAAAACTTTGATCGCAGCGAAAGGCACCACAAGGCGCTCCGGAATACCGTCGAAGGTCAGCTTCACCTCGAAGCGCTCTTCATTGACCATTAGGTCCCAGAAGCGATGCTGAAGGACGATTGTCATCTCCTCAGGGTACTTTTCCTTCAGCCGCTTTGAGATCGATGATCCCGGTGCGAGCGTGTCGAAGGAAATGTAGAAATGGTGCTCGCCCGGCAAGCCAGTCTTGGCAACTTTGGTCAAGATGGTACGTACGACGCCGCGCATGGCATCCTGCGCGAGGGCCTCGTAGTCGATCGTGTGCTCGCCGGTCATGGGTTCCGGTGCGTTTCCCTTAAGGCCCAGCTAGATCGCCAGGTTCAGTTGCCGCCGTGGCAGCCTTGCCGTCCGCACACCGATTTGGCACGACGAACAGAATGAGTGGAGGGCTTCTGTTGCCCGGTGCCCTCCGAACCGCGCCTGGACCTGCTAAGGCTCAGGGCTTCAAGATTTAGGCTTCCGGCGCTGCATTAAGCAGCGACAGCAACCTCAGCATAGTTGTCATTTGCAACTAGTCTGTTTGACCCGATAACGGTGGTATCATGCCGGGCAAAAGAGCATCCTTTACACCCTCGTCGATCCTAGTTCGCCCCCATCAGCGGCCACCGCGTGAAAGTCGTTGTGGCCGGTGGTGGAGGCGCCGGGTACCGCCCCCGGGTCCGAAAGGCTTATTACGAAGTCCGTTTATCACCATAGCCGGACGAATCCGGCAGGACGTATATAGTGCGTGCGGGTGAAAAGTAAAAGCGGGCAATCGAGGCGGCGTGATGAACTATGACCAGAGGTCAACGGCGCCACGGGATTTGGCCTACGAGCCGCATACGCCGTGGGGACCATGGGGTGCCTTACTCGGCGGCGTCGGCATTACGCTGGCAGCGCTAGCAGCCACCGTCGCGACCGTCGCCGTAATTCAGAAGTTTGGCGATCAACGAGCCATCGCGGCGCAAGGGTGGCTCGTGATGATCGCATTTCAGGCCGTTATAGCACTCGGCGCGTGGTGGCTGGCCGGTTGGTTCGGGGGCGTGCGCGCACGGGTTCTGTCGCTAGCGGCCACCTGGCCTTCGATGAAGGACATGGCAATCCTGCTCAGCGTGTTCCTATCGTTCACGCTACCCTACACGTGGGCGGTCTACATCTTTCGCCCCGAAGTGCTGATCGCAGATAACGCGCAGTTTGCGAGCTTGATGCGGTCGGCTGAGTGGCCGGTTTATGCGTTCATCATCGCGATTGGCGCGCCTATATCGGAAGAATTTCTGTTCCGCGGCTTCATGTTGCCGGCGTTGGCCCAGAGCCGGATCGGCTTTTTCGGCGCGGCTGTCGTCACCACGCTGTTGTGGATGTCGTTGCACTTCACCTACTCCATCTTCGGATTGATCGAGATCGTCATGATTGGCCTGCTGTTGAGCTGGGCCGTGCGCAAGACGGGCAGCCTGTGGGCGCCCATCGCGATCCATGCGATCAATAATGGGTTTCTCGCTTTTGCGATGAAGTATCAGCTGCTGCCGTGGACGTGACCATTCCAGTGGATGGTCGTCATAGACAGTGGGCGCCGAGGCGGAATCGTATTAGATAACTGCGCATGCAACCTTATCTCGATTTGATGCGCCTCGTGCGCGACCATGGTACCGCCAAGTCCGATCGGACCGGCACCGGCACGCGATCGGTGTTCGGTCACCAGATGCGCTTCGATCTTTCCGATGGCTTCCCGTTGGTCACGACGAAGAAGCTGCACATGAAGTCGATCATTCATGAGCTGCTGTGGTTCCTGAAGGGCGATACCAACATCGCCTACCTAAAGGAAAATGGCGTTCGAATCTGGGACGAGTGGGCGGACAAGGAAGGCAACCTCGGCCCGGTCTATGGCAAACAATGGCGAAGTTGGGCGGCACCCGATGGCCGCACGATCGACCAGATTTCCGACGTTGTGGGGCAGATCAAGTCTAACCCTGACAGCCGCCGCCTGATCGTATCAGCCTGGAACCCGGCCGATCTGCCGGCAATGGCGCTCGCCCCGTGTCACTGCCTGTTCCAATTCTACGTCGCCGACGGACGGCTGTCGTGCCAGCTCTACCAACGCTCCGCCGACATTTTCCTCGGCGTGCCGTTCAACATCGCGAGCTACGCGCTGCTGACGATGATGATGGCCCAGGTGACGGGCCTGAAGCCAGGTGATTTCGTGCATACGTTCGGCGATGCACACCTGTACGTAAACCATATCGAGCAGGTCGAGACACAGCTGGCACGGGATTTGCGGCCGTTGCCGCAGCTCGCAATCAACCCAGCTGTGCAGGACATCTTCGGCTTCCGCTACGAGGACTTCACGCTGACGGGCTACGACCCGCATCCCCATATCGCCGCCCCCGTCGCCGTGTAGCAGGCGGGAGCAGTGCACGCACAATGAGTGATTGAACGCATGCAAATCTGGTCAATCGACAACCTGGACAGTGCCTGTATAAAGGGCATATGGCATCGATGACTATCTCCCTGATCGTTGCGGCGGCGGAAAATGATGTCATCGGACGTAACGGTCAGATGCCGTGGCGCATCCCTTCGGACTT
>JANOOW010000287.1:0-2105 GCA_031421555.1 Hyphomicrobiaceae bacterium
TACCTGTTCATAAAGAGGCCGCGTATCAGCTTCGGCCTCCGCTTTTGCATCTTTCTCAAGGGCCTTTGCGATGACATCCGTCATGGTTGTCTTGCGTTTGCGGGCGAGTTCGCGCGCCAGTTCTTCCACGCGCGGATTTCGAATGCTGAGTGCCATGGCTGTTCTCCTTGTATTCTGTATATACGCACATGTGGTGTTTGTAAATACAACTTGCAACGTTGAAGGTTCTGACTGGACCTCAGTTGCCCCCTCACATCACCCCTTTTGACCTTCACATGAATTGTGCTAGGAAGCGGTCAGCTTGAGGGGGCCAGCGGGAGCAATATCCGCCATGGTCTAGCAGGGCGTCACTAGGACCGTTTTTAAGGATTACCACATGAGCGATATCGCTGAGCGCGTGAAGAAGATCGTTGTCGAGCATCTTGGCGTGGAAGCTGAGAAGGTGAAGGACAATGCGTCTTTCATCGACGATCTCGGCGCTGACAGCCTCGACACCGTCGAGCTTGTCATGGCGTTTGAAGAAGAGTTCGGTTGTGAAATACCCGATGATGCCGCCGAGCACATCCTGACCGTTGGGGATGCAGTGAAGTTCCTCGAAAAGAACGCCAACGCCGCGTGAGTTGCGGCGAACGGTCAGGCGTCTGCGTCGCGGCTCCGCTGCGGCGCAACATCTGGTTTCACACGTATTCTAGATCATGCACCGCGTCCGGCCTGGCGCTTCCTCAACGAGGTCGAACATGAGACGAGTCGTCATAACCGGGATGGGTCTTGTCACGCCGCTCGGATGCGGCGTCGACGTAAGTTGGTCGCGGCTTCTCGAAGGCCATAGTGGCGCACGACGCATCGAAGAATTCCAGGTCGACGACCTCACTTGTCAGATCGCCTGCTTCATTCCCCGTGGCGATGGCAGCAACGGCACATTCAATCCCGACCAGTGGATGGAGCCCAAGGATCAGCGCAAGGTCGACGACTTCATCATCTACGCGATGTCTGCTGCGACCCAGGCCCTCACCGACGCGAGGTGGGAACCGAAAACCGCGGACGAGCAGGAGCGCACCGGAGTTTTGATCGGCTCCGGCATCGGCGGCCTCAGCGGCATTGCCGATACGTCAATTTTGCTCAAGGAAAAGGGTCCGCGCCGCGTCAGTCCGTTCTTCATTCCTGGCCGGCTGATCAATCTCACCTCCGGGTACGTCTCGATCAAGCACAAGCTGAAGGGACCCAACCACTCCGTGGTGACGGCGTGCTCCACCGGCTCGCATGCGATCGGTGATGCGGCCCGGCTCGTCATGCTGGGCGATGCCGACGTCATGGTGGCGGGCGGAGCGGAGAGCCCGATCTGCCGGATCGCGATCGCGGGGTTCGCAGCGTGCAAGGCACTGTCGACCAACTACAACGACAACCCGACCAAGGGCTCCAGGCCCTACGATCGCGATCGCGACGGCTTCGTCATGGGGGAGGGCGCCGGCGTCGTCGTGCTGGAGGAGTTGGAGCACGCCAAGGCACGCGGTGCACGGATCTACGCGGAAGTCATCGGCTACGGACTATCGGGCGATGCCTACCACATCACGGCACCGGCCGAAAATGGCGATGGCGCCTTCCGTTGCATGAAAGCTGCGATCAAACGAGCCGGCATCGCGCCCTCCGGAATCGACTACGTCAATGCGCACGGCACCTCGACGCCGATGGGTGATGAAATTGAGCTCGGCGCAGTGGAACGGCTGTTCGAGGCGAGCGCCGACAAGCTGGTCATGTCGTCGACGAAGTCGGCCATCGGTCACTTGCTGGGCGCGGCTGGTGCGGTCGAAGCGATCTTTTCCGTGCTGGCGATGCGCGATGGCATTGCGCCGCCGACGATCAATCTCGATAACCCTTCGGTTGCGACCAAGATCGACCTCGTGCCACACAAGCCGCGCAAGAAAAGGATCGATACCGTTCTTTCCAACTCGTTCGGATTCGGCGGCACCAACGCGTCGTTGGTGATGCGCCGCGTAGACTAGAAAAGCCGCGGTGCCATAATTCCTGCCCGTCTTTGGGGCACATTTGCATTGTCTGAGCGCGGGCCCCATGTCTCGTGCGCCGGCACCCGGTCTTGGCACGGAACT
>JANOOW010000288.1:0-2158 GCA_031421555.1 Hyphomicrobiaceae bacterium
CATTGGACCGCTCGGATTGTCGCGCTCCTGGCTGCCTTGGATAATGACGCACGGGCTCCCACGCTTGTCGGCGTATTTCATCTGCGGCTTCATGCTGGCGGTGCCGAGATACATCTCGGCGCGGATGCCGGCTTCGCGCAGGGTCTGCGCCATTTTTTGATAGCGCGGCAGTTCGGCCTTATCCATCACGAGCACGACGACCGGTCCGAGCAGTGGTTTGGAGTCGGCCTTGTTGAGGTGCGCGAGCGCCGCCTGCAATCGCGACACGCCGATCGAGAAGCCGGTCGCTGGCACTTTCTGACCAGTAAACCGCGCGACGAGATCGTCGTAACGCCCGCCTCCGCCGACCGAGCCGAAGCGCACCGGTTTGCCGTCATCGCCGGTGACTTCGAAGGTGAGTTCAGCCTCGAACACGGGTCCGGTATAGTAGTCGAGGCCACGGACGATAGAGGGATCAATGCGAATTTGCTCCGAACCATAACCCGATGCCCTAACTAGCTTTTCAATTCTAGACAGTTCGGCAAAGCCTTCATTGAGAAGCGGATTTGTCCTCAGCTCATTGTTCCATACTTTGACGCGTTCCATTCCATCTGTTGTCGTGGCAAAGCCGGGCTGCTTCGTAACTATGCCCAGCACGTAGTCGGACTGGTCGGGATCTAAGCCCGCGCCTTTTGTATAGTCACCGCTTTCATCAGTGCGGCCTCGTCCCAAAAGCAGCCTTACGCCGTCTTCCCCTAAGCGATCCAGTTTGTCCAACGCTCGAAGTACAGTCAGTCGTCGTCCGGCTTCGCTTTCGGACGATGGGTCGATACCAATGCCCGCGAGCACCCCATCCAACACCTTCCGGTTATTCACCTTCACCACGTAACTGCCGCGCGGGATGCCGAGCGCTTCCATGGCATCGGCCATCAGCATGCAGGCTTCGGCATCGGCTGCGACATTATCCGTACCGACGGTATCGGCGTCGCATTGCATGAACTGGCGATAGCGGCCCGGTCCCGGCTTCTCGTTGCGCCACACCGGACCCATCGCATAGCGGCGATAGGGCTTCGGCAGTTTGTCGAAATTCTCGGCCACATGACGGGCCAAAGGCGCCGTCATGTCGTAGCGCAGGCTCATCCATTGCTCGTCGTCGTCCTGCACCGAGAACACGCCGGCGTTCGGGCGATCCGTATCGGGCAGGAACTTGCCGAGCGCCTCGGTGTACTCGAATGCGGGCGTCTCCAGCGCATCGTACCCGTAGCGCTCGAACACCACGCGCAGCTTGTCCAGCATCTCGCGCTGACCGGCGACTTCGGGTCCGCTGTAGTCGCGAAACCCACGCGGCAAACGCGCCTCGGGGCGCTGGTCTTTGGGAGCTTTGGACATTGAAACAACGGCCTTTTCGGCGGATCAGCACATGCTGCGCGGCTTATAGCCGAGCCGGGAGTATCGGGGAAGCGTTAGAGACCGCGATAGACGCGTAGCCCTAGATGCTGTTCCAACGGGTCGAAATCACGATCGCTGTGCAGAAGCGCGATGTTGTTGGCGATGCAATAGGTGCCGATCAACAGATCAATAGACTTGCGAATGGTAATCCCACGCGCGCGGAAAAAGCGATAATGTGCCGCGGCAGATACGGCAATGTCAGCACCACCAATCAACCGCAGCTCGATGACGGCCAACCGGCGTTTCGTTTGTGCAAAATCCCAGTCGGAACGAAACCCATGCAGCACATCCAGGAGGATTAAATCTCCGATCAGTGCCCGTTAGCGATCAACAAGATCAGCTGCGATATCCGATGCACGATGCGATTTTCCATTTAGAAAGTCTATCCAGACCGAGCTATCGACAAGAACGCTTGATTCACTCATGTCTCGTCATGAAACTTTGGGTTGTCTGTGCGCATCGCGTCGAGATCGCCTTCCCACTTGACTTTGCCGCGAAGATCCAGAAGCCCCTGAATATCCCGGCGACGAATCAACTCGCGCAAAGCCTCCTCGACCGTCTCCTTCTTGGTCTTCTTGCCGGCGGCCTTCATCGCGGCCTTCATCAGCTCGTCGTCGATGTCGATGTTTGTACGCATCACAGATTCCCATGTGTATGATTTTCGACAATCGTACACACAACCCGCTGTCGTGTCGAGACGCGCTCAGAACCGGTAGCCGTAGCGCACACC
>JANOOW010000289.1:0-5791 GCA_031421555.1 Hyphomicrobiaceae bacterium
GGCTTTTGCCGGGGCAGCATCTATACCGAAGCCGGAGTTCTGGTGGCGTCGGTCACGCAGGAAGGACTGATGCGGCAGCGCGACACCGCGTTCGTGGTGAAATAAGCGGCAATACGACTAGTTTATTAGCAGACCCGGCGACCCCATCAGGCTAAAAAATTGCATTTGCCCTCGCTAACATCGAATAGTTAGCTAAATCAGATGGTTAAAAAATTCAAAACACTTGGCACGAGTCTTGTGTCGTGTTCCCCAATTCATAACGCCAAATGGGGACCACGTAATGAAATTGGTGACCGCTATCATCAAACCCTTCAAGCTCGAAGAAGTGCGCTCGGCGCTCACTGATCTCGGCTTCCAAGGCATGACCGTCACCGAGGTCAAAGGCTACGGCCGCCAGAAGGGGCACACGGAAATCTACCGCGGCGCGGAGTACGCGGTGAGCTTCCTGCCGAAAATCAAGATCGAGGTCGTCGTCGCATCGAGCGACGCGGACAAGGCCGTCGAGGCGATCACGCGAACCGCCAAGACGGGTCAGATCGGGGACGGCAAAATTTTCGTTTCGTCCATCGAGCACACGGTACGCATCCGCACCGGTGAGGCCGACGAAAACGCACTCTGACGGGGGTGCAGCGAAACGTGACTTGAACACAATCAAAGAGAAGAAGAGGGGACTATTTTCATGACACTCGCCGTGAAGCAGCCAAGCACGATTGCCCGGGGGATGGGCATCGGTCTGGCGGCATTTGTGAGCTCCATGCTGACTGCCGCTATGCCAGTTCTCGCGGCCGATCCCTTGGTCAATAAGGGTGATACAGCCTGGATGCTCGTCGCCTCCGCACTGGTGTTGCTGATGACGGTGCCCGGGCTTGCACTCTTTTACGGCGGCTTGGTTCGCACCAAGAACATGCTGTCGATGCTGATGCAGGTATTCGCCATCGTCTGCGTGGTCGCGATCCTCTGGGTGCTGTATGGTTATAGTCTCGCTTTCAGCAGCGGTACATCATTCAACGCATTCATCGGTGGCTTCTCGAAAGCGTTCCTCAACATCGCGCCCGACAACAAGACAATTCTCGATGCAACGGTGGCGACCTTCTCCAACAACGTCGTTATCCCTGAACTCGTTTATGTCGCTTTCCAGCTGACTTTCGCGTGCATCACTCCAGCGCTCATCGTTGGTGCTTTCGCCGAGCGCATGAAGTTTTCGGCACTGCTGCTGTTCACGGTGCTTTGGGTGACACTCATCTATTGCCCGATGGCGCACATGGTCTGGTATTGGGCCGGTCCCGATGCGTTGGGCGCGGCGGCAAAAGCGGCTGCGAGCGCGACCGGCGATGCAAAAACGGTTGCCGATGCAGCACTTGCGGCAGCGACCGCCGATGCCGGTTACATCTTCCAGCTGGGCGCGATCGACTTCGCTGGCGGCACTGTCGTGCACATCAACGCTGGCATCGCCGGTTTCGTCGGTGCGCTCATGATTGGCAAGCGCGTCGGCTACGGCCGCGAAGCGATGCCGCCGCACTCGCTGACCTTCACCATGGTGGGTGCAGCATTGCTCTGGGTAGGCTGGTTCGGCTTCAACGCCGGCTCGGCACTCGAAGCCAATGCCACCGCTGCATTGGCGATGATCAACACCTTCGTCGCAACCGCCGCTGCAGGCCTCGCCTGGATGTTCGCCGAATGGGCGATCAAGGGCAAACCATCGCTGCTTGGCTTGGTCTCCGGTGCGGTAGCCGGCCTCGTCGCGATAACGCCCGCCTCTGGTTTTTCTGGTCCGATGGGCGCGATCGTGCTCGGCCTCGTCGTCGGCGTTGCTTGCTTCGTGTTCTGCACCAGCGTGAAGAATGCGTTCGGGTATGATGACAGTCTCGACGTGTTCGGCGTGCACTGCATCGGCGGCATCATCGGTGCGATCGCGACCGGTATATTGGTCAGCCCGAAGCTGGGCGGCACCGGCATCACCGATTACGTTTTGAAGCCCGGCGAAGGCGTCGTCGCCGATTACGTCATGGCGACGCAGGTCTGGGCGCAGGTCAAGGCCGTCGCGATTACGATCCTATGGTCCGGCATCGGTTCGGCGATCCTCTATAAAGTCGTTGATGTCGTCGTCGGCCTGCGTCCTTCGACGGATCAGGAGCGTGAAGGCCTGGATGTCACCGCACACGGCGAGCGCGCCTACAACTATTGATCGCCGCACCGCTTTCTAGAAGAACGACCTCGGGCGGCTCGCCACCCGGGGTTTTTTTATGAGCACAATCAGAGCAAGAAACGTCAGGTGCTCATCACGTTAGGATTTCGAACAGTGTTTCCTTGCTTGCATGTCGAAGTACGAGGCGCATATCACGTTCGCTCAGCGCGATGCACCCCTCTGTCGGCCGATAGCCATCGCTCGCGATATGCATGAAGATGGCACTGCCGCCACCGCGTACGCGTGGCTGCTGGTTGTGGCTCGTTACGACCACGATATCGTATACGGAGTCGTCCCGCCACAAGCGCTCCGCACTGGCGGCATAGGGATGACGCACTAGCCTGTTGTAGTTGCGGTCGGCGACCGCATCACACCAGCCACTCGCAGGCTGCAGAGGCCTAACCGGAAGTCTGGATAGCGGACGCGCTACCCGGTCGGCGCGATAGAACACCTCAACCAAGCGCCACCGGCCAATGGGCGTCGCGCCATCGCCCTCGCGCTTCCGCGTGCGGCGGCCGGACCGGCCCATCGCGCACCTAACGGTCATTTGGCCAAGTGTCAGCGTGCCAAAAGTTTGCTGGCACGATAGCCCGCGCACACTGATATGCTGAACGATCGTCACCGGAGCGCTTTCGTATCGAATGAGCTGTTACCGGACCATAGTGGGCTTCCAGCGTGAGCAACGATGATGCTATTACTGGGCCATTGAACCGATTGCTATCTAGGAGTGTGCTGTATGAGCAATGCTCGGCAGATCCTCATAGTCGACGACGACGAGGATCTTCGCGATTCACTGCGGGATCAATTAGCGCTCTACGACGAGTTCCAGATCGCGACCGCCGCTACCGCGGCGGAAGGGCTGGAAGCGGCGCGTTCTGGGCATCTCGATCTCGTATTGTTCGATGTTGGACTGCCTGACATGGACGGACGCGAGGCGGTGAAGCAACTGCGCCGTAACGGCTTCAAGGCGCCGATCGTGATGTTGACTGGCAACACGACGGACGCCGACCAGATTCTTGGGCTGGACGCTGGCGCCAACGACTACATAGCGAAGCCCTTCAAGTTCGCCGTGCTGCTGGCGCGAATTCGAGCGCAGTTGCGGCAGCACGAGCAGAGCGAAGACGCGGTTTTCACCATCGGTCACTACACATTCAAGCCGGCAGCAAAACTTCTGCTTGATGAGAAGGGCAATAAGGTTCGCTTGACCGAGAAGGAAACGTCGATCCTCAAGTATCTGTATCGTGCCGGGGAGAAGGTCGTTTCCCGCGAGGTATTGCTGCACGAGGTGTGGGGCTACAACGCCGGCGTGACGACACACACGCTCGAAACGCACATCTACCGGCTGCGGCAAAAGATCGAGAAGGATCCGTCGAGCGCGGAACTGCTGGTAACCGAAACGGGTGGATATAAGCTCGTCCCGTGATCATCGTGCGTCAGCGCCCCTCGTAAATCGACAGTCAACGGAGAAGCCACCGTGAAGTCCCACTATCGCGTTGTGGTCATCGGCGGTGGCGTCGTCGGTACCTCGGTACTCTACCATCTGACCAAAAAGGGTTGGCGCGATGTTGTCCTGCTCGAGCGGCTGGAACTGACGTCCGGTTCCACGTGGCACGCGGCCGGTGGCATGCACACGATCAACGGCGATCCGAACGTCGCCAAGCTCCAGCAATACTCGATCAACCTGTACAAGGAAATCGAGCAGATCTCCGGTCAATCGTGCGGCCTCCACATGACGGAAGGCCTGATGCTGGCGGCCACGCATGAGCGCTGGGAATGGCTGAAGAGCATCCGCTCGAAGGGCCGTTACATGGGGATGGAGCTCGAGCTCGTCTCCATGGATGAGGCCGAAAAACTATTGCCCCTGATCGATAAAACGCAGTTTGTCGGCGCGCTTTATGATCCGATCCAGGGTCACGTCGACCCTTATGGCACGACCCATGCCTACGCTGGCTCAGCGAAAAAGGGCGGCGCCGAGGTTTACACGCAGACACGCGTCGTCGAAACGAAACAGCGTCCCGACGGCACGTGGGATGTCGTCACCGACAGGGGGACGATCCACGCTGAGCACGTCGTCAATGCCGGCGGCCTATGGGCGCGTGAAGTTGGCCGCATGGTAGGCCTTGAGTTGCCCGTGCTTGCCATGGAGCATCAGTATCTGATCACCGAGGATATGCCCGAAGTCGAAGCGATCAACGCGGCAACTGGCAAGGAAGTGCTGCATGCCGTCGACTTCGATGGTGAGATCTATATGCGCCAAGAGCGCAAAGGCATGCTGCTCGGCACCTACGAAAAGAACGGTGTGCCGTGGAGTCCGAAAGAGACGCCATGGGATTTCGGACCGACGTTGTTGCCCGATGATATGGAGCGCATGGCGGAGAATCTGGAGGTCGGCTTCCGCCACTTTCCCGCTTTCCAGAAGGCCGGCATCAAAAAGATCATCAATGGGCCCTTCACGTTCGCACCCGATGGCAATCCGCTGGTCGGACCGATAGCTGGCCTGAAGAATTACTGGGTGGCGTGTGGCGTCATGGCCGGTTTTTCCCAAGGCGGCGGCGTCGGCCTCGCGCTCTCGAACTGGATGGCCGATGGCGATCCGGACATGGACGTGTGGGCGATGGACGTCGCCCGATACGGGGATTGGGCAACGCGCGCCTACACGAACGTCAAGGTGCGTGAGAACTACGGACGCCGTTTCCGCGTGCGGTTTCCAAATGAGGAACTGCCGGCCGCGCGGCCGCTGCGCACCACACCGATGTATCACAAGTGGCGCGAGTTGGGCGCTATCATGGGCGACTATTGGAGCGTGGAAACCCCGCTTTGGTTTGCACCGCCCGGTGTGAAAGACGAATTTTCGTTCCACCGCTCGACCGACTTCGCGCATGTCAAAGCGGAGTGTTTGGCTGTGCGCAACCGTGTCGGCATAACCGAGACCTCGACCTTCGCGAAGTACGAGGTAACCGGCCCGAATGCGGAAAGTTGGCTCTCGCATGTCCTCGCCAACAAGATGCCGAAGCAGGGCCGCCTGACGTTGTCGCCGATGCTGAATGAGGCCGGCAAGCTGATCGGTGATTTTACCGTGGCGAAAGCAGGGCCTGAGCACTTCTTCGTGTTCGGTTCTGGGTCGGCCGAGAAATACCATATGCGGTGGTTTCTGCAGCATCTGCCTATCAATGGAACGGTGTCGATACGTGCGCTCGGTACGTCCCTCGCGGGGCTGTCGATCGCTGGGCCGCGAGCACGCGATGTGTTGGCGAAGCTTACCGACGACGATGTGAGCGCCAAAGCGTTCCGGTTTATGGATTTCCGGACCGACATGACTGTCGGCTTGGTGCCAGCGATGGCCGGCCGGATTTCGTTTACAGGCGACCTGGGATTCGAAATCTGGGTTACGCCGGAATACCAGGTCGCGTTGTTTGACGCGTTGTGGGCGGCGGGGCAGGAATTCGGCATCCGCCCGTTTGGCTCCCGTGCGTTGATGTCGCTTTCACGGGAGAAAAATTTCGGCACCTGGGCGCGTGAATTCCGGCCGGTCTACGGACCGTTCGAAGCTGGGCTGGGTCGTTTCGTCGACCTCACCAAGAATGAAATTATCGGCCGCAGCGGTGC
>JANOOW010000290.1:0-3468 GCA_031421555.1 Hyphomicrobiaceae bacterium
AAATCACCGCCTCGCCGATAAAAGATGAGCAGCGGTCGTGCAGTGCTGTTAGAGCGCAGGGCCGCTTGTTGCTTGCGTACACACAAACGTGGAGGAGCATATGCTGATTGAACGCCACGAGTTGGAACGGCTGCTGGCCAATGTCGTCGCGGCTGGTGATCGCGTTTTCACTGCGGGCGCGATCGCCGACGATATGACGCTCGACGTTGCCGGGCAGACGCGGCAGGCGCTGGCTGACGTCGACAAATATTTGGCGCTGTGCAATTCGGACAAGCGTCAGGTTCTGACGGCAGTGATCTGGCTCGCCGATATTCGCCTGCGCGATGCGATGAACATTGTCTGGCTGCAATGGGTGGATCCAGCCCATCTGCCGGCGCGTGCCTGCATCGAAGCAAAGATGGCCGACCCGAGGTGCCTGGTCGAAATCGCGATCGTTGCTGCTCGCTGAAAAAACGAGACCGATGCAGCAAGCTCCGGTCTCGCATATCGCGATTGTCTCTTGTTGAGTTATCGGTCTCGTGCATCGACGCAGGTCGTGCCGTTCCAGAAGCGGAATGTGCCACATCCACCCGCCGAGCGGACAGGAGGATCAATCACCAGATCGCTCCGCCGGGTGAAGCCTGCAACCCTTGGCCGGCCGCTGGTACGCGTCAGCTGATTGCCCGGGATGCCGTCGCGCACGAGGCGAGTCCGCTCGTCCCAACGTTCGCGCCGGTCGGTGTAGCCGTATACACGGGTCGTGGCCACAGGCCGGTCGACCAAGTCACCGCGTCGCTGCGTGTAGCCGTACACGCGGGTGTTCACTCTGGTCTCACCACCCGGGATGCCGTCTCGGATGTAGTCGCCGCGGTAGTAGTTGCGCTGCGTAGAACCAAAGACTCGCGGGCCGCCGTAGTAGGTAGAACCGTAGACGCGCGGGCCGCCATAATAGGCGTAGGGCACGCCATAGCCGCCGTAGTAGGCCGAGCGGCCGCCGCGATAGTAATTGCCGTAGCCGTGATTTCCGTAGCCGTAGGCACTGTAGCCTGGCGAGCCGACGGAAATGCCGAACGATTGAGCAGACGCTGAATTTGTAATTGCGGCTGCACCCAGCGTCATCGCCATTGTCGCAGTCGCGATACCTAGGAACTTCATGATCTCTCTCCTTCTCTTGTTACCCAGTGAGTCGCGAAAGAACGCCTCGTTTTTGATGCGGTTCCGCCGGTTTTTCGCCTTAAATCAACAGATTGTTGGAGTTCGGAAGTTCCGTGCCTGCGACACTGCGCTGATCATCTCCTTGATGACTTGGACGGACGACGTTGCCACGAAAGAACACCGCGTTCATACTCGCCGGAACCGAAAAACTGGATAAATCGAGGCGCCAATGACGTTGAAGAAGCTCGACGCACTGCGGGCGAAGTTTGGGCAAGCATCGGCTGGCGATGTGCACGATCCGGAATTCAAGAAGGTCGTGGATATTCTGTTCTCGGGCACCGACCGGCGAGCGAAGCCCTACGAAGGCGTCTCGACGTTTCTGGATATGCCGCTGTTGGCTGACGCTCATAAGACCGGCGACATCGCGGGCCTCGATGTGGCGATCGTGGGCGTGCCGATGGATCTTGGCGTCACCCATCGCCCGGGCTCACGATTGGGGCCGCGTGGCGTGCGCGCGATCGAGCGGGTCGGGCCGTATCATCATGTGCACAAGCAGGTACCATCGGCACACGTGAAGGTCGCCGATATCGGCGATGTTCCGTTCCGCTCGCGCTATAGCCTGGAACAGAGCCACGAGGACATCGAGGTCTACTACACCAAACTCGTGTCGGCCGGGGTGGCGCCGCTGAGCGTCGGCGGCGATCATTCGATCTCGCTGCCAATTCTGAAGGCGCTGGGCCGGGACCGTCCCGTCGGGATGATCCATATCGATGCGCATTGCGATACCGGCGGGCCGTTCGAGGGCTCGCGGTTTCATCATGGCGGACCGTTTCGCGAGGCGGTGCTCGCCGGGGTGCTGGACCCGGAGCGGACGATCCAGATCGGCATCCGTGGCAATGCCGAGTACCTGTGGGAGTTTTCCTACGAAAGCGGCATGACGGTGATCCATGCCGAAGAGTTCATGCGGCTCGGGCTGGAAGGCACGATCGCCCGCATACGGCAAGTCGTTGGCGATGGACCGGCTTACTTGTCGTTCGACATCGATAGCCTCGATCCCTCGTTCGCGCCAGGAACGGGGACGCCGGAGATCGGTGGCCTCAGTACTCGCGAGGCAATGGAGCTGGTGCGCGGTTGCGCGGGGCTCGACATCATCGGCGGTGACGTGGTCGAAGTGGCGCCGATGTACGATGCGACGACGAACACCGCGCATGCCGGTGCGCAGATGCTGTTCGAGATTCTAGCCGTGACGGCAATGGCCGTCGCCAAGGCAAAGGCGCGGAAGTAAGCGGCAGCGACTTAGCCGCCCGCTTGCGATGTCAGCGTGTTTGCGGAACGACGGGGCCAGTTGGCGCAGCCGGAGCTCCACCCTGGATCCGATCGAGTACGCCACCGCGGCCCACTGGGGCTGCTGGCGTCTCTGCCGGTTTTCCATCCGTACCGGCGGCTGGCGTCCCGGCGGCCGAGGGCCGGTCGAAGATTGAACTCGGTGCGATCGCACGCTGGGCGAGAATAGTCAGCATGATGCTGGTGGTGAAAAACGCAGCCGCCAGAATGGCAGTCGCCCGGGTAAGCAAGTTCGCCGTGCCGCGACCGGAAAGCAAACCGCCGCCGCCGCCGCCGCCACCGCCGCCAATGCCGAGGGCGCCGCCCTCTGATTTTTGCAATAGGACGACCGCCACCAGCGCAGCGGCAATCATCAGGTGGATCACGAGAATAACAGTGGTCATCGGTTGAGCGTCCGCATCGATTGAACGTTGAACATGGAACTGGAGGCCTGCTCCTACACCAGACCCGCCGTCCCCGCCAGCCCAGAAGCAAACGTTACTGTGGCGCGGTCTGTTTCGGGGCGATCGCGCCGGCCGCCCGCGTAGATGGTTCCGCCGGGACGAACGCGTCGGCCGCTTTTGGCTTCGGCTTCGGAGCCGGTTTCGCCACCGCAGGCGCAGCGGCGGTGTCAGCCGGGGCCGGTGAAGCTTGAGCCGCTGGCGGCTTGCGTTTCGGCACTGGTTTGACGGCCTCTGCTTCCGGTTTTGGCGCGTCTGGATCCGGGTCGGAGCCGGTGCCATGCTCCATCAGGGCTTCGGTCGTCGGGTCGAACTGCTTCTTTGGTTGCGGGCATCGGAACAGATACTGCGCGTCGTTGTCGATCAGCTTCTCGATTTGTTCGAGCTGGTCCGGCTTGAGGTTGGCCATCGCCCAGCCGGTGCCCTTGGCGAGGTGCGTGCGCGCGCCAGCTTTTTCCAAGACACTGAGGTCCTGGCGCAATTGCTCGCAGGCGGCGGGCTCCAGAGGGGCAGCAAACCCAGGTGTGGAGTAAAATAGCACGGTGGCCGC
>JANOOW010000291.1:0-4032 GCA_031421555.1 Hyphomicrobiaceae bacterium
GATGGCCGCGCGCGAGATCGGCGGCCGGCAGATCCAGAACCGCGGCACGATCGGTGGCAATCTCTGCAATGCGTCACCCGCAGCCGATGGCGTGCCGCCATTGTTGATACTCGATGCATCGGTCGAGCTTTCGAGCGTCAATGGCATGAGGACGGTGCTGTTGGCGGAATTTCTAACGGGGCCGCGCCGAACGCTTCTCGGCCCTGACGAGCTGCTCACGGCGATAGTGATTCCGATGCCAGCAGCGAATGCACAGTCGAACTTCATCAAACTCGGTGCCCGGAAGTATCAATTGATCTCGATCGTGATGGGAGCGGCAATGCTCTCGATGAAAGCGGGGCGGGTCGCCGAGGCAGCGATTGCAGTTGGCTCCTGCTCTCCGGTCGCGTGCCGGCTGGCGGCGCTCGAGCGTGACCTTATTGGTGTACGGGGAGCCGAACTCGCATCCGTTGTTTCGCCCCAGCATTTATCGGCCCTCACCCCCATCGATGATATTCGTGCCGATGTCGCCTACAGGAATGATGCGGCATTCGTGGTGGTGCGCCGGTTGCTATCGGCCATCGCAGGTCACGCATGACCGGCGCCGCGCCCGTCATCGAATGCCGCGTCAACGGGCGCGACGTGTCGCTCGGCGTCGACCCAGCAACACGCCTCAGTGACGCCCTGCGAAACGATCTCGGATTGACCGGCACGAAGGTAGGATGCGACGCGGGAGATTGCGGTGCTTGCACCGTGATGATGGATGGCCAGGAAGTTTGCTCCTGCCTGATTGCCGCCGGACAGTGTGCAGGCACATCGATCATCACCGTCGAAGGCTTGGCGTCGGACGGCACGCTTACCGCACTGCAGCGGTCATTTCACCGTCACGGCGCGGCCCAATGCGGCTTCTGCACACCCGGCATGTTGATGGCCGCTACCGGTTTGCTTGCGCGCAATGCCCGTCCGTCAAAACTCCAAGTCGAAGATGCACTCGGCGGCGTGCTCTGCCGTTGCACCGGCTATCAAAAGATCGTCGAAGCGATCCTCGATGTGGGCAACCCAGTTGCTGCGGCGACGGTAGAAATTGCAAGCGTCGGAACCTCCCTCGCCAAGGTCGATGGCATCGCCAAGCTCACCGGCATCGAGCGCTTCGGTGACGATGGAGTTCCGGCCGATGCATGGCGCGTGCGCGTGATCCGTTCTCCGCACGCACGGGCAACTTTTGTGGTCGGTGCTCTTGCAGCGTTTCGCAAGCGCCACCCGGATATTCTAGTCCTTACCGCAGCCGCCATTCCCTGCAACGGTCACGGCATTTATCCCGACATCAAGGATCAGCCGATCCTTGCCGACGGCCACGTGCGGTATCAGGGTGAGGCGGTTGTCGCGCTTGTGGGACCGGCTGCCGCGCTGGCGGCAATCGCCGATGCCGAAATCGCCGTTCGCTATGAACCGTTGCCACCGGTCGCCGGGATAGACGCGGCGAAAGCCGCCGATGCAATCCAATTGCATCAGAATCGGCCTGGCAACATTCTCGCCGACGGCGGCGTGCGATGCGGCGACATCGCGACAGCCTTCACTGAAGCTGCTCACACCGTCGAGTGCACGTTCGGAACCAGCTTCGTCGAGCATGCCTACATCGAACCCGAAGCGGGCTGGGCTATCCGTCGTGGCGATTCGATCGAGCTGCACGTCTCAACGCAGACGCCCTACCAGCATCGTGACGAAACGGCGCGCGTGCTTAGTCTCGCCAAAGAGCAGATCCGCTTGATCCCGAGCGCCTGCGGTGGTGGCTTTGGCGGCAAGCTCGATCTCAGCGTGCATCCGCTCGTGGCGCTCGCGGCTTGGATTACAGGCAAGCCGGTCGCTTACGCTTATTCGCGGCCAGAGAGCATGGCGGCCTCGACCAAGCGGCATCCAGCGCGGGTGCAAGTCAAAGTGGCGTGCGATGCGAGCGGCAAGCTGATTGCGTTCCGATCTAACGCCGAACTCGATACCGGCGCCTATGCGAGCTGGGGCCCAACGGTCGCAAATCGCGTCCCTGTCCACGCCGCCGGACCTTATCTGGTGCCGAACGCTCTCACGCGCGGCACCGCCTATTTCACTCATGCACCACCGTCGGGCGCCTTCCGTGGTTTCGGCGTGCCGCAAGGCGCAATCGCCAGCGAAGCAGCAATGGACATGCTGGCCGACAAACTCGGCATGGACTGGCTCGCGTTTCGGCGTCTCAATGCCCTGCATGCGGGTGACAAGACAATCACCGGTCAACGCCTCGACACCTCCGTCGGTATCGTTGCGACCATCGATGCGGTCGAGCGGTATTGGCGCGATTGGACCCGCGACGCGACGGCGTTCAACCGTGAGTCCCGCCACCTCAAGCGCGGCGCCGGCATCGCCTGCTCGTGGTACGGCATCGGCAACACGTCGTTGTCGAATCCATCGACCATGCGCATCGGCATCGATGGCAACGGCATCGTCACCCTTTACAGCGGCGCGGTCGATATTGGTCAGGGCTCGAACACGATCATGGTGCAGATCGCGGCCGATGCGCTCGGCGTTGCGCCGGAGACGATCCGCCTGGTCTCAGGCGACACGGCATTGACGCCGGATGCCGGCAAGACGAGTGCATCGCGTCAGACTTTCGTCTCCGGCAAGGCATGCGAGCTCGCGGCGATCGACTTGCGCCGCCAGCTATTCGCCCACGCCGGTGCACCGCTCGATCTTGCTGCGGACGCATCGCTGCGATTGCTCATCGCCAACGGCGAAGTCGCAATAGAGACACTATCGGGCACATACACCGGTTCGCTGCGTGAACTAGCTCGCGGCGATAACGGCTCTGTTTTGATCGGCACTGGGCGGTTTGATCCGGTAACAACGCCACTCGACAAGAATGGTCAGGGCAATCCCTATGCCTGCTACGGCTTTGCAACTCAGGTCGCGCTGGTCGAAGTCGATATCGAGTTGGGGCTGACGCGCGTGCTGAAAATAGCAGCCGCCCACGATGTCGGCCGGGCGATCAACCCGCAGCAGGTCGAGGGCCAGATCCACGGCGGTACCGCGCAGGGCATCGGGCTGGCGCTGATGGAGGAATACATTCCCGGCCGCACCGAGAATATGCACGACTATCTGATCCCCACCGTCGGCGACATGCCGGAGATGATCGCGATCATCATCGAAGATCCGACGCCTGACGGACCGTTCGGTGCCAAGGGCGTCGGCGAACCCGCGTTGATCTCGACCGCCCCCGCGATCTTCGGTGGCATCTTCAAAGCGACCGGCGTGCGCGTGCACAAGATCCCCGTCTTGCCACACCGGCTACTGGCTGCGCTGCGGGAGAAGCGGGGAGTTGCCGAATGAGCGACGCTCTCCCCACCGCCGATGAACCCATCCGTTGCGATGCGTGTCCGGTGCTCTGTCGCATCCGGCCGGGCAAGCTGGGCGCGTGCGACCGGTACGGCAACGTCGATGGCAAACTCGTCCGCACCGATCCGCTGGTTTTGCTTGAACGCGCGGTCGAGGAAGGCCGTGATGCTGTGCGCTTCCTCGACCAAGGCCGTGACTGGGATGGCACGATCATCCGCGGCCCGGATGTATTCGTTACCGGCATCGGCGCGACGACCACCTACCCCGATTACAAGCCAGCGCCCTTCATCGTGTCGTCGCAAGTCGATGGCGTGGATTTCGTCACCGTCGTCACCGAGGGAATTTTCAGCTACTGCGGCGTCAAAGTGAAAATCGACACCGACCGCTTTATCGGGCCTGAGACTGCCGCCGTCCGCTGTAACGGCGAGCAGATCGGCCACGTGACCACGCACGAGTATGGCTCACAGATGCTGTCGCTCGGCGGCGTGCACCACTTGACGGGCGGCTCCAAGGCCGAGGGTAACGCGACGTGCGATGCGCTGCTCAAACTGTGCAACAAGGAGGCGGTCGAAGTGTCGATCGACGGCGGCTCGACGGTGATCGTGCAGGCCAATCGCGCACCGGTCATCGATGGCGTAATGGAAGCACGCATGCGCGTCGGTTGCGGCTCGGCGGTGACCGGCATCTTCGCCA
>JANOOW010000292.1:0-1547 GCA_031421555.1 Hyphomicrobiaceae bacterium
CCGAATTGGTGCAGGACCTCAAAGCGATGATCGAGGCGCAGGGCGGGGTGGTCGGTGTCGGCGATGTCCTGACCCTGCACAATGCGCCCGATCAGATCACTGCGATGGTCTCGGTCGATTTCGACGATGCGATCAGCGCGCACGAGGTCGAGTTGATCGTCCACCGCATCGAGCAGGAAGCTGCCGCGCGCTGGCCGATGGTCAAACGGATGTTCATTCGTCCGCAGAGCGGCGCCGGCAGCTTCGCGCCGGGCGCAGCCTGGACCATCGGTCGTTAACCTTGCGCTAGGCCTAAGCTACTAAGCTTTACTCCTCATGGATGGGGGAGGAGCCCCGATGCACAAGATCAACTATCGCCCGGGCAAGCTGATGCTGTCGGCGGCCGCGTCGCTCCTGATCGCGCTGTGGCTCGGGTTGGGCTGGTCGTCGGACGACAGCATCCTGTGGATCCTCGGTGCGGCGCTATTCGCCTATCTGGCCTTCGCCTCGATCCGCACCGCGATCGGCGACCGCCCGGCGATTGCCTATGACGCGCGGCAGGTCATCGTCAACACGCTGCATCGTGGCATCAGGCACGACTGGAGCGAGGTCGGCGACGTCGCGCTCGAGCGCCAGACCACCCGCTACTTCGGCATCATTCCCGGCAGCAAGAAGGATTTCCTCTGCGTGCGGATCGGCGCCGGGTCGAGCCGGACTTACCGGATCAACGCCGCGCTGGTCGATTTGCCGCGCGGCGGCATCGAGGCGCTGCATCGTGAACTCGCCGCCATCCGGATCGCGGCTGTCGGAGTTTCACAAACTGCGTCGGCCGATATCGGTCCGGCAGCCGCGAGCTTCGACGCCGACGCCGCGATCGCCCGCTACCTCGCCGCCAAACAGGCCGAACCGGTGGCGCCGCCCGCCGCAGCAGCGCCCGCCTTCCGCCACCCGCCACGCCCGACCTTCGGCCGCCGCACCGGCTGATTGACCCGTAATGCGGCCGTGATCGCCGCACACCCCGTTGACCTCAAACCCCGGCCCCGCTATTGGCCCGCTCGTCCGCAAGGGTCCGCGATTCTATCGCCCCCGCCCGGACAAGAGCTGAACATTGCTCAACGACGCGTAGGGCGGTGGCCGTGAGGTTCACCGCAATTCGCGTGTTCGTGTTGGGCAAAAGTAACCGCCGGGGGCTTCCCGGCATATAAAAAGGTGAAGGCTTCATGCCGACGATTAACCAGCTGATCCGCAAGGGTCGCGAACCGCAGAAGGCCAAGTCCAAGGTCCCTGCGATGGAACAGAACCCGCAAAAGCGCGGCGTCTGCACCCGTGTTTACACCACCACCCCGAAGAAGCCGAACTCGGCGCTGCGCAAGGTTGCCAAGGTCCGCCTGACCAACCAGCGCGAAGTCATCAGCTACATTCCGGGTGAGGGGCACAACCTCCAGGAGCATAGCGTCGTGCTGATCCGTGGCGGCCGTGTGCGCGATCTTCCGGGTGTGCGCTATCATGTGCTGCGCGGCGTGCTCGACACCCAGGGTGTCAAGGACCGTCGCCAGTCGCGCTCGAAG
>JANOOW010000293.1:0-2176 GCA_031421555.1 Hyphomicrobiaceae bacterium
AGTTAGTCATAGGTAACAACGCGATGGCGTAACCACCACCTTGTCAGTAAGCGCCTCAGTAGGTCAACTGCGTAGGCCCGACGCGCTCGAATCTGTTCGGGCACATTGGCCGAAATCAACGACGGCCGCTTGAAAGTCGACGCAATGATCATCGGCAGAATCGATGGAGTAAACGCATCATGGTCGTCGTTCCAAGTCTTGCGGCTGCCCGCACAGTGCAACCTGAGGCCCTCATACTCTCCGGCTTAATTCGAGGTCTTAACCAGGCAGATGTTCAGGCCCGTTTACAAGCGGAGGGCTATAACGAACTGCCCCGGCCGGATCGGCGTACCCCCTTGGGGATCATCATTGAAGTCATCCGTGAGCCTATGCTGTTGCTGCTCCTCGCTGGCGGTGCACTCTATCTAATATTCGGCAACTTCGGGGAAGCCCTCGTCCTACTCGCTCTTGCGATGCTGTCAGACCTGATCACGGTCATCCAAGAGTCCCGTACCGAGCGTGTTTTGGAAGCGCTGCGAGACCAGACCAGTCCACGAGCACTTGTCATTCGCGATGGAGAACGGGTGCGGATCGCCGGCCGCGAGGTGGTACGGGGCGATTTCGTCGTGCTCAATGAGGGAGACCGGGTCCCGGCCGACGCGATGCTGGTCCAAAGCAGCGACCTGCAGACCGACGAATCATTGTTGACGGGCGAGTCGGTACCAGTGCGCAAGTTTGCGAGCGAGAGCATTGCATCGGCCAAGAGTGGGCGGCCTGGCGGTGATGATTTGCCGTTTTTATTTTCCGGTACGTTGATCGTACGCGGGACTGGCATCGGTGAAGTGACGGCGACCGGCGTTCGCAGCGAGATTGGTAAAATCGGCCAGTCGCTGACTTCTTTGGAAACCGAGCCGCCACGGTTGCAGGCGCAGGTTCGCCGGCTGGTGGGGGTATTCGTCATGATTGGCGGACCGGTGACAGTTTTGGTGGTCCTGCTTTACGGGATCTTGCGTGGAGGCTGGCTGGATGCGGTGCTCGCTGGCATCGCGCTCGCCATGTCCATGCTGCCCGAAGAGCTCCCGATCGTACTCACAGTATTCATGGCGATGGGCGCTTGGCGCATGTCGCAAGCGCGCGTACTGACCCGGCGTGCTTCTGCTATCGAGACGCTCGGCTCGGCTACCGTACTGTGCACCGACAAGACTGGTACGCTGACCCAGAACCAAATGACAATCGTCGAGATGCGGCTCAAGAATGAGGACAGCTGCAAACTTGCCGGAACGGGCGAGGTCAAGTTGCCCGACGGGTTTCATGAACTCGTCGAATTCGGACTCCTCGCTAGTGCGCCAGTGCCGTTCGACCCGATGGACAAGGCCTTTCATGGTTTTGGCCGAATGACGTTGAGTGGAACCGAGCATCTACACGGTCCAGAATGGACGCTCGCGCGATCCTACGGACTGCGCCCCGATCTGCTGGCCATGTCGCAAGTTTGGCAAACCGGCCAAGAAGCGCACGCCTTCGTCATTGCAGCCAAGGGCGCGCCTGAAGCCATCGCTGGCCTTTGACACCTCAGCGCGGCAGATCTGGTGAGCGTGACCCGATCTGTGGACGCCATGGCCGCCGAGGGGCTGCGTGTGCTGGGAGTGGCTCGGGCGTCCTATGACGGCAAAGAAATGCCGGAGTCGCAGCGCGATTTCGAGTTCCAATTTCTGGGCCTTGTCGGTCTTGCCGATCCCTTGCGGACCACTGTACCCGAGGCGGTTAGCGAGTGCCGGTCAGCTGGCATCAAGGTGATCATGATCACCGGTGATTACCCGGCGACGGCCAAGGCCATCGCCCGTCAGGCGGGTATCGATGCCCTGGACGTCGTGACCGGTGGCGAACTCGAAACCTTGAGCGAACCGAAGTTGGCCCAGCGCGTGCGAACGGTCACCGTATTCGCGCGCGTGATGCCCGAACAGAAGCTCCGGATTGTCAATGCGCTGAAAAGCAATGGCGAAATCGTCGCGATGACAGGTGATGGTGTCAACGACGCGCCGTCGCTCAAGGCGGCGCACATCGGTATCGCCATGGGCGGGCGCGGCACGGATGTCGCGCGCGAGGCGTCGGCCATTGTTCTGTTGGACGACGATTTCGGTTCCATCGTCAAAGCCGTGCGGCTCGGCCGCCGAATCTACGACAACCTGCGAAAGGCCAT
>JANOOW010000294.1:0-6784 GCA_031421555.1 Hyphomicrobiaceae bacterium
GCGTTCGGTCAGAACTTGTTCAGCGCGACGCGCGTCGCCAACGGCAAGCCGGCTCCGGATATATTTCTATTGGCTGCGCACGAGATGAAGGTGCAGCCAGCCTCGGCGATCGTCATCGAAGATAGTCCGGCCGGTGTCATGGGTGCGGTGGCAGCTGGATGCCGCGTCATCGGCTTCCTCGGCGGATCGCACGTTCGTGCTGGGCATGCCGACAAACTGCGGGCGGCCGGCGCTCATGCGATTGCGCATGACTACGACGAGGTCGCCCACCTGGTATCGGTATAGGATTGCCCCCTGTTAGGCGTTCCACAACCATGCGGCGCCGCGAACACCGCTGTCGTCACCCCATCGCGGCGGGCGAATCTCCACCGTTGCGTTGTCGGCTAAAACGTATCGCTCCATGAGCGGAGGCACGGATTGATAAAGGCTGGCGATTTGCGATAGTCCGCCGCCGAGCACGATGACGTGCGGATCGATCAGGTTGACGACATGGGCAAGTCCGCGCGCAAGACGGGAAGCGTGCCGGTCGAGCGTCGCCTTTGCGAATGGATCGCCCGCGGCCGCCCGTATCGCAATCTCGGCGGCGGTGAGTACCTCGCCGGTGACGCGAAGGTGATCTGCTGCCATGCCGGGGCCCGATATCCAGGTCTCCATGCACCCCGGCCGCCCGCACCAGCAGAATTGTCCCGGGTGTTCATCCGATGCCGGCCACGGCAGCGGATTGTGGCCCCACTCACCACCGATGCCGCGTGGTCCGTCGACGACATGTCCGTTGATGACGATGCCACCGCCGCAGCCAGTGCCGATGATCACGCCGAATACGATCGGAGCGCCAGCACCCGCGCCGTCGGTTGCCTCCGACAAGGCGAAACAATTAGCGTCGTTGGCGAGCCGCACTGGCCGTCCGAGCCGCGCTTCCAGATCGGTCTGCAAGCTGCGCCCGTTCAGCCACGTCGAGTTTGCGTTCTGCACGAGTCCGGTGGCTGGCGAAATTGAACCCGGCATGCCGATGCCAATGGTCGCCGATGCTGCAATATCGGTTTCCAGCGCCGCCACAAGCGATGCGAGAGCCTCTATACTCGCTTCGTAATCTGCTTGCGGCGACGGTATCCGCCGTTCGGCGACGCGATCACCGTTGCCATCAAGAACGACGCCCGCGATTTTCGTGCCGCCAAGATCGATGCCGATCCGATAACGCACGGAGGGAGAGCTGCCTGTTGTCATGCGCCCCAGGTGCATCGCATTTGGCGGCAGTTCCGGCTTACCGTGCCGATGCTGCAACGCTGTGGAACAAGCTCGCACGTGCGGCAGCTATACGACGATATGCAGCCGCGGAAGGATCCGTTGCGCGTGAAATTGCAGGTGCGAATGGTTTGGCAGTCCCGTCCGGGGTTGATGGTGCCGCCCGGACCTTCTTGCGCATATGTCGCCGGAACGTCGCCGCTGACGAGAAGAGCAGCTGCTATCGCGAGCATCCTCAAAGCGTTCGAACTGGGCCTCATAGCGCACCTCCGGCACCGGCTGAGAAACCATGATCGGTCAGTTTCCAAAAGCGGGCAATCGACAGGTCGGGAGATAATTCGCTTGTTCCATCACTGTGCTGGAAATATCACGGCCCATCCGGCGTCTTGACTGAAAACGGCGAACCCATCAGCTCAGTTCCGGCATGATTTACGATCGAGATGGAATGGGCATCGTTACGGACGATCGCATCCGGCAGCGTCAACATGAACGCGCGTACGGGGCGGCGTTCCGTACCAATAAGGGTGGTGGTCCAAACGCGCGGCCCGGTTGCCGCGATCTCTTCGCCCGCGCACAGCGCGAGCACCAGTGTTCGCCCACGCTCGTTCGGCAGTACCCAACCGCGGACGACCTTCCCGTCGATGCGTTCGATGACACCGCACGCAGACAAACTGGCCTGAGGCGCCGGGCCGAGCTCGAGGTTTATTGGATCGCCGACCGGCGTCCCGGCGTTGGCAAGCCGCGCAGTTATAACATGGCTAGTTCTGGCAAGACTGAGCGCCAGCGGATGGATGAAGCCATGGTAAGCGTCCGGTATGCCCTGCGATGCAAGCGCTGGGCTGAACGTATCGGCAATAAGCGCCGCCGCCGGAACATCGTCGATCAGGATTTCGACCACAATCTTACAATTTGGCCGCGTTTGGTCCAGCGCAAAACCACCGGCGGTGCGGCCGTCGATCATGGCTAGATGCGAGAGCAAATTTAGATGCACGCTTCGCCTCCTATCAGCCAAGCGGCCAGCGCAGCCGTGACATCGCCGTCGCTCAGTTTAGGATCGATCATCAAATCTTCTGGCGCGGTGTCGTCTGGCCGGGTCCATGCAAATGTGGCCAGTGGCAAGGGCATCGCGCGCGCTGCCTGGAGGCAAGGTGCGCCGAAAATCGCTCCCGATGCCAAAGCAAAGACATGGGTCAGACCATGGTGCGCGGCAACGGCCGGTATCTCGTCAAGGTCGAGTTTACCACTGATTATGATGCCACCAGCGCGCATCAATGGGAGGTCGCCGGCCGTGTCACCCAGCACAGTAACCGGCGGAAAGTCGTCTTTGCACCTGGGCAAGCCTGCCGCGAGCGCGCGCAGCAGACGCCGGCACGACGCTGTCTCATTCACCAACAGAACACCCAAGCGCGGCTGCAGTCGTTTGCTCGCGGCGGCTAGCGATGGTCTCGATAGGATGTCGCCGCGCACGATCTTCGATACCGCTTCCGGCCAGCGTAATGCTGCGAACGAAAACGCGGCGGTGTCTGGCGCGATGATGTTTTCTGCCCCAGCAACCATAGCGTCCCAATGAGCGACCGCTTCAGCATTCCGGTTGCCGCTCCGATGTGCCAACGCACTCAAGTCGGCTAGATGAATATCGACCGGATGGCGGTGCGCGTCGAACCCGAGCATCGCGAACGCCAGTGGATCGAAGACGTCGATGCGGCTGGGCGTCAGCGACGCACATAGCACATGAAACTGCTCCAGCTGATCTGGCAGGTCGAAGCTCGTTTCCGCCGTCAGCGCGTTACTTTCATCAAAGGCGCGCAGTACGATGCGCTCACGTTCGCGATGCAGCAACAGCGAGGGTCGCCCGTCGCGGGTGCACGTCCCGGCCCACGCAACCGCCTGCGGCACGCTGCTAGACCCCGCAACGATCAGACGGCCTGTGAAACCTTCGATCAGGCGGCAACCTATGGCATGACGCACCGTGCGCAGTGGATCGCCGATGACGAACGCGTCGACCTCGGCGTCGTGGTGGGGAAAGCGCTCGGCCACGCGCTTGGTGTTGCGCATCACGAGGCGCCGCTTGTCCGCCCCGAATGAGCGTGTGCCAGCGTGCCCCACGTAGACGGAAAGTGCGCAGACATTTCGAAAACCGGCGGCGGCCGCTGCGAGGCAAAAGTGCACGTCCTCGCCGTAGCCGCGCTCGTATCGATTGGAAAGCGGCCCCGCAGCATCGAGGCAGGCACGTGTGATGTAGAGGCAGAAGCCAATGCCCACCGGCAAGTCCATCGTGCGGCCGGCATGCACTGCCTGGGCGACGCGATCGATATGTGCGATTGCTGCTGGCTGAGGCAAGGGGTTCTCGCGGTACGGCACCGGGAGGCTTACCAGTTCGCCATTGTTGGACAATGGCGTGACCGTGCCGATATCAAACGCTGTGCGGGCTGCTGCGGCTAGCCTGCCGATCGCGCCCGGCGGTACGATCGTGTCTGCGTTGAGCAACACGACGTCGCCGCTCGCGATGTCACGTAAGGCAGCGTTGACGGCGCCGACGAAGCCCAGGTTGGCCGGGTTGGTGATCACGTCGACGTCAAGGCTCTGCAGATATGCTGCCAGGCCAGGCACCGGGCTCGCATCGTTCACCACGAGAATACGGACGCGCAGGGTTTCCTCTGCGAGCGAGGCCTGTAGACTATCGAGACACGCCCGCGTCGCATCCAGATCGCCGTAGACGGGAACAACGACGGTCACATCATGTGGAAGTAAGGTGCTAAATGCAATGCGAATTGGCGCTGAACTTGCCGCCGCTGCATCACCATCGAAAGCGCTGAAGGCACGCCGGAGATGAATCGGGCTATCCTGGCCGCTGGTGCCGTGCCAACGCCCGATTTGCGTTCGCGCGCCCGTGATGACGAATTTCGCGGCGTGGCCCATCCCACCGGAGAGTGCATGGTCACGATCCGTGGCGATCCGTAACGTGTGGCTCGTCAAGCCATCGTCGATATTGACATCAAGCTGGTCGTTGCCAGACCAGGCAACCCAGCCCTCGATCCGATTCCCATCCATGATCGCCGCCGAACCCGCGCGCGCGATGCCGCCATCGGCTAGCACCTTGAGCGCTGCGACAACCACTGAAGGTTCACGGTCGAATGCGATCAAGTGCAGGGCGGCAGCGGAACGCCTGTCCTCCGGCCCAAAGCTAAGCTGCTTTCGATTTGCCAGAAGATCATCCGGCTCGAGATCAAGAGCGGTTTTAATATCCGCCTCTGCCTCCCGTTCATGGCAGAGACGGCGCAGGAGCTCGGCCCGTAAGACGAAGTCAAGTGTTCCAGGCAACGGTGCAATCCGGCAGCGGCGGCCGGCCAGAACGAGCCCAGCTTCGAGGTCACCCGCGGCCAATCGCAAAGCGGCAAGACGGGTCAGGATGTCAGCGTGCCGCGAGGGATGGTCGAGTTGAGCGATCAAGGCCGCTTCCCCGGCGACGGCCGTTCGCATTAGGTATCTTTGCAAGGGTAGTGTCCCGCTGACGTGTGGCCCGCATAATACGCCGTTCAATCGGAATTTTTTTGTACACGGATGATGGCTGGGATGGCGTTGACGTTTTGGCAAGCGGCGCGCTAAGCCCAGGCTTCTGAACGGTGGACGGGGATCGGTCAACATGTTGCAGCAGCAGATTCAGCGCAAACAGAAAAGTTTTGCGCTGCAGCGTGGACTTTACGTTCTACGCTACGAGTCGGCCGCCGATGCAGCGCATCCGCCCGTCGTAATGGTCATCTGTGAGCCCGGCCGGAATGAAGTGATCCTGCATCCCGAGCAGACGCGGGCGACGATGTCAGCGCCAGGACAGGCGCTCGTTATTCGCGCGGCCGGGAGCGGCAACGTGCAAGTGGAAATCGCGTCCACAGGCCATGTCAGCACGCTCGATGTAACGCTGAAGTTCGAACCCTTGCGCCGCGATAGCGGTGGCCCAGGCGGTCTGATGTCAGCGCCGCAGCCAGCCCGGGACAGGTTGGCCGGTATCCAGATAATCAGTCACGTCGCGCGGTTAGGCGATGTCGTTGCCGGCCTCGATCAATGGTTGGGCGGACCGTCAGCGCCATCCCGGATCGAAGGCTTCTCCATCGTGTGGCCTGGCAAACCCAGCGACGTCAATCTGAGCTACGCAGCAACGGTCGCCGGTCAGCAACCAGGCGCGGCGCGTTTGGTCGGTGCGGGCGAATTCACCGGCACGCGCGGCAGAGCCCGCCCGATCCTCGGGCTGATGGCGGAGTTGTCCGGCCAGGGAGCGAAGAACTATCAACTGACCGTCGAAGGCCTTTTTCTAGGTGCGCCAGCGCGCCGCTCGTCAGGACAGACGATAACGCTGACAGGGCCGACCGGCCGTGAACCCCTCGTCGGACTAAGGATCGGCCTTGCCTCCACGCATCCGAATGCAACAACACCGGGCACTAACACTCAATATGCGGCAGGGGGCGAACCGGGCCGTGTCCGAGTATTCCGGGCCTGACTGAAGTGATACTTGCGCTTAGGCTTTTGGCGACCAAAGATTTATGATATCGATCGTCTTATTACTGTAGTATAGTGGCGCATTTTCCTGCGGGGTCGACTTCATGCAGCGCAAGGCTTCGCCGGTTCTGGCCGTGCTTCGGGAATTCACGCCCGTCTATCTGACCATGTTCGGTTTCAGCCTGTTCGGCCCGATCATGTATCTTGTATCGCCACTGTTCACGCAGCAGATTATGGATCGCGTGGCGCTGAGCCGGAACGAGGCGACGCTGTGGGTGCTGACTATCATCGCGATGGTCATCATGGTGATGTACGCGGCGCTCGATTATCTTCGCTCCCGCACACTTCAGCGCGTCGGCGTCGCGATCGATGCGAAACTGACAGCCGTGGTTTTTGATGCAGTCAACCGGCAGAGCAATAATGCGGGTGGCGCTGCGTCGGCGCAGCCGCTCAACGACATCAACAGCATTCGCGATTTTTTGTCGGGGCCTATCGTCAGCGCGACGTTCGATGCGTTCTGGTCGCCGATCTTCATCGGTGTGATGTTTTTGGCCCACCCAGTGCTGGGCGTGTTGTCTCTCGTGATGGTGGTGTTTTCGGTTTTCCTGACGCTGCTAAATCAGTTTCTGGTCGCCGACAGCAGCAACTCCGCAGCGCAGTGCACGATCAAGGCCAACGAGTTCGGTAGTGCGATCTTTCGTAACACCGAGCCGGTCGTGGCGCTGGGCATGCTACCGCGCGTCAAGCAAGTTTGGTATCGAATGCATCGGGCGTCGCTAGGCTGGCAGTCCGTCGCAAACAACCGCAGCCATGTCGTACAAGCGATCAATCGCTGCATGCGCAATTCGCAGCCGATCATCGTCTACGCAGTCGGTGCCTACCTATTCCTGCGCAACGAGGTAAGCCTCGCCACGCTGATGGTGGCGATGATCGTGATGATGCGCGGTCTCGGACCGATCGACCAGGTGATCGCCAGCTGGCGCAGCTTCACCAATTTTCGTGCCGCGATCAATCGGCTCGACATAGTGCTGCAGCGTGCCGGTAGCAGGCA
>JANOOW010000295.1:0-1611 GCA_031421555.1 Hyphomicrobiaceae bacterium
CGCTGTCGGCAACCACGAACCGAAACGCGATCATCGTGGCGAGCGAAAGGAAGGCGGCCATGATGGGTTGGACCAACGGCAACGCAAAGGCGTGCGTGAATGCGAAGGTGGCGGTGGCGGTGGCGGTCCAAACGATGGCCAAAGCCGCGACCCGCGCCATGTCAGCGAGTGGATTGGAGCGTAGGGCGAATGCGGCTGCGAGGGCTGAGGCAACAAAATTGATGAGCCAAACCGTGTAGCGTCCGGGTTCCCGCAGCGCGTCACCTCTGATGAGGTTATTTACTGCAGTTGCATGCACATAAACGCCAGCAATAGAATCCCTGGCGAATGCATTGTCTCCGGGCTCGTAAGGTAGAAGACAGCGCTCCGCCTTGGCGCCCTCGATGCCGGTTGCAAAGCGCTTCGAGGCAACACTTCGGTCCTCCACATCCAGCACCGCGCCAAACAGCACGACGCGATCTTTGAATTGCCGGCGAAAGAAGTCCTTGTTCCCGCTTTCAGCACAGGCCACGAGGTCGGCCAGTGAGTAGGTCGGAATATCGTCGGCCCCACCGTCGAAGTTGAGAGTTAGCGTATTGACCCCCTGGTGCCCGTTAGCGCCTGTCAGCAAAATTGCCCCGTAGTTGGCTGCCAAGGCCGGCTCACCGGCGGCACGAAGTGCCAGCTCGACTGCCATCGACCTGGTCCGATTGCCGTCGACATCGAAGAAAAGCGGCACACGCCTTATAACGCCATCTGGGTCTGCGTGTAGATTGAGCGGCCTGATGTTCTTGTAGTTACCGACGGCGATGCGTTGCGCCTCGAACGGCTGGATCGGTTTGTGCAAGTGTTGCACTTGGCCAAGGACTAGTTTTCCTTGCCTGCTTGCAGCTGACAGGGCGCGGAGAAAATCGCGATCAAAGCCTCGCAGCCGCTCGCCAACAGTCGATGTACCCAACGTAATCTCCGACTGCTCCAACGACGTCGGGAAGATGACGTCGAAACCAACGACCTTGGCGCCAGCCTCGACCACTTCCGTCAGTGCCTTGGCCACTGCGGGCGTCCAAGTGATGCTTGGGGTTCCGGCGAAGGGCTTCCGCCGATAAGTCTCTTCGTCCAGGGCGACGACCGCGCTTGGCGATGTTGCCGGCTGGTGCAGTTGGCCCAAGGTGCGCCACCGCAGCCAGGTGAGAACATCGATCGAGAGACCATGAATTCGATTGAATTGTGGCAACGACGCTAGCGTCGCGATCGCAACCGCTATCAGTAAAATCGTGAGAAGGTCACGCCGCGGGCCGATGCGTCCCATCTGCTCCTGCGGATCTCATTCCGAGACCTTAAGTCGTAAGAGGCGTCCAATGATTGGACCCTTGCCTAGCTTGGCAGAGGGCGCAATGGTGAACACTGCTTCCTCGGTGCCGGATTTGATACGGTAAGTACCGCCGGCAGTCAGCGCAGTACCAGTTTCGCTCAGATCCAAGAAGGCTCCCCGGATAAGCTGCTGACTGGTGGTATTGATTTCGAGATTTTCCCCTGGCCGGTCGATCCGGGCGATCGATAACTTGCCCGCGCCCCGCATCTCTATAACGGGGGACAAACCATAGAGCACGATGCCCCCTGATTGAACGGGGT
>JANOOW010000296.1:0-5119 GCA_031421555.1 Hyphomicrobiaceae bacterium
TTGCCCGCCACTTTGTCGAAGCGCGGCAGAGCATCATGTGCCTCAAACCACGGGATTTGCTCGCCGATGTAAGCATGCCCGGTGGGCGGCCATTGTGTGGGATCATCCAGGGTGCCGTGGAATAGATGCACCTCGCCGGGCCAGCGCGATCCGGCATAGGCCAGTGGCGAACCGCATAGCGCACAGAAGTACCGGTTTACGCTTGGTGATGACGAATAAACCGCTGGCTCGCCCTGCAAGTAACGGAACTGTTCGACCTGCACGCCGATGTAGGTCGCGACGACCGATGACACGGCGCGCCGGCAATCCGCACAGTGGCAATGCATCACCCACTTGGGCTTGCCGTCGAATGCGTACTTGATCGACCCGCACTGGCAGCGGCCCGTTGTTTGATCCAGCGGTATGGCGCCTGGCATTGCTTGCCTCCTTCAGTATGGTGCCGAGAATAAACCAGATCGCAGCAGTTGCCACCCCGGGTGACCTGTCGATCGGCCACGTTAAAGCGTAAAATTGCAACTATTCCCGAGGCGCCTTATTCAGCAATACCAAGTATGATCGTTTCGCTGAAGATGTGCCTGCCCGGCGATTTCTGGGGAGAAGACAACGCCAACGATTTGCCGGAGCAGTTTACCATCGTGTTTCAGATCGATCGGGTCGCCGTCGATTGCGAAATCGCCTGGCGCCGCGGCAGCGAACTTGGGATCAACCATCAAACCAACCGGCTCTGGTCCACGGCCGCGCCGATGAAACCCTTGAACAGCGGGTGGGGATCGAAGGGGCGCGACTTGAGTTCGGGGTGATACTGCACACCGATGAACCACGGATGGTCGGGATACTCGATCGTCTCCGGCAGCAGGCCATCCGGCGATGTGCCGGTGAATGCTAGGCCTGCGCGCTCCAGCCGCTCACGATAATCGGTATTGACTTCCCAGCGGTGGCGATGACGTTCCGAGATGATCGTCGAGCCGTAGATCGAAGCTATTTTCGAGTTGCCTGAAAGCTTCGCCTCGTAGGCTCCGAGACGCATCGTGCCACCAAGATCGCCGCCGTTGGCGCGGATTTCGAGCTGCCCATTGTTCATCCAGTCGGTCATCAAGGCAACTACAGGTTCTTGGGCCGGACCGAATTCGGTGGAACTGGCGCCGGCGATGCCCGCGAGATTGCGAGCGGCTTCGATCACCGCCATCTGCATGCCGAAGCAGATGCCGAAGAACGGTACTTTACGCGTGCGCGCGAACTTCGCAGCCAGGATCTTGCCCTCGGTGCCGCGTTCGCCGAATCCGCCAGGAACGAGAATGCCGTGCACGCCTTCGAGGTAGGGGGCAGGATCTTCGCGTTCGAACACCTCGGCGTCGATCCAGTCGAGCTTGACCTTCACATTGTTGGCGATGCCGCCGTGCACCAGCGCTTCGATCAGCGACTTGTAGGCGTCTTTCATGCCGGTGTACTTGCCGACAATCGCAATCGACACTTCGCCTTCGGGATTGGCGACCGCGTGACCGATCGCCTCCCAACGATCGAGGTTGGGGCGCGGTGCATCCGGAAGGCCGAATGCCGTCAGCACCTGATCGTCCAGCCCTTCGCGATGATAGGCCAGCGGTACGTCGTAGATCGACGCCACATCAAGCGCTTGGATGACGGCCTCCTCGCGCACGTTACAGAACAGCGCGATTTTGCGGCGCTCCGGCTTCGGCACCTCGCGGTCCGAGCGGCATAGAAGAATATCCGGCTGAATACCGATCGAACGCAGCTCTTTGACCGAGTGCTGGGTCGGCTTAGTCTTGAGCTCTCCCGCGCTTGGGATGTACGGCATCAACGTGAGATGGATGTACACGCTCGATCCGCGCGGCAGATCGTTGCCAAGCTGGCGGATCGCCTCGAAGAACGGCAAGCCCTCGATGTCACCGACGGTACCGCCGATCTCGACCAGCACAAAGTCCACCGCCTCGTTGCCGGTAACGACGAAGTTCTTAATTGCATCTGTGACGTGCGGGATTACTTGCACCGTGCCGCCGAGGAAATCACCACGCCGTTCCTTGGCGATGATCTCCTGATAAATGCGGCCGGTCGTGATGTTGTCCGACTTCTTGGCCGGAACGCCGGTGAAGCGTTCGTAATGGCCGAGATCCAAGTCCGTTTCCGCGCCGTCATCGGTCACGAACACCTCACCGTGCTGGTAAGGGCTCATCGTGCCAGGATCGACGTTGAGATACGGGTCGAGTTTCTTCAGGCGCACGGAAAAACCGCGAGCCTGGAGGAGCGCACCGAGCGCTGCGGAAGCGAGGCCTTTTCCAAGGGAGGATACCACGCCGCCGGTGATGAAGATGTACCGTTGCATGGGAGACCAGAATACACACATCGATTGCGATTCGAAGAGGCAAATCAGCCTCCTCCACGAACTCGTCCAGATTCATGTTGAACGCCGTCTGTTGCTTGACGGCAGCGTCAGCGTTTGGCGTCGAGCAGCAGCGTGCCGATTCGCTCGACCGCCTTGCGGATGTTGTCGAGCGAGTTGGCATACGAGAACCGGATGTAGCCCTCGCCGTGGATGCCGAACGATGTGCCGGCGACCGTCGCCACGCCGGCCTGCTCCAGCATGAGGTTCTGCAACTCCTTGGCGGAGAAACCGGTGCCCTTGATGTTCGGGAACGCATAGAATGCGCCGCCCGGCTCGACGCAGGTGACACCGGGTAGCTGGTTCAGCAGCGGTACGATCGCGCGGCGGCGTTCGTCGAAGGCTTTGACCATCGCATGCACGGCGTCTTGCGGTCCTTCGAGTGCGGCGATGCCGGCGAACTGCGCCGGCGCGTTGACGCAAGAGTGACAATTGACACAAAGCCGCACGACCTTATCGACCAGGGACGCTGGCCAGATGCTGTAGCCGAGCCGCCATCCGGTCATCGCGTATGTCTTCGACCAGCCATCGAGAATGATCAGCCGGTCGCGAATCTCGGGAAACTTCAGGAAGCTCGTGTGGACGCGGCCGTCGTACAGCATTTGGCTGTAGATCTCGTCCGACATGATCGCAACATCCGGATGCTTCGCCAGACCGGCGACGAGTTTCTTGATCTCGATTTCGGGCACCGCGCCGCCGGTCGGATTGCCGGGGCTGTTGATGATGATCAACCGCGTCTTCGGCGCGATCTGTGCCAGCACTTCGTCGGCATTGAACGAGAATCCGTTCTCCTCGCGCAGCGCCATCGCAACCGGCGTCGCTCCGGTGTACTCGATCATCGAGCGATAAATCGGAAATCCGGGATCGGGATAGATGATCTCGACGCCGGGCGCCCCGAACATCAGCATGGCGAAAAACATCGTCGGCTTGCCGCCCGGCATGATGACAACGTGATCTGGGTCGACCTCGACCGCATGGCGCTTGTGCAAGTCCTTCACCACCGCCTGACGTAGCGCTGGAATGCCGTTGGCCGGCGTGTAGCCATGATGGCCGTCGCGCATGGCTTTGATGGCAGCTTCGACGATGTGCGGTGGCGTCTTGAAATCCGGCTGGCCGATGCCGAGAGAGATGATGTCTTTTCCCTGAGCCTGAAGGGCCGCCGCGCGCGCCAGCACGTCGAAAGCGGTCTCGGTGCCGAGCCTATCCATGCCGGAAGCAAGATGCAACATGTGGTCAATTCCTAAGGTATGTTTTCGCGCGCACCGTTACACGGCGCACCCCTGTCAGGGAAGGCCGCATTAAACATTGAAGCGTTTGGCGCTATAGTTTCGAAACGTGAAGCGGGGGCACGCGGCCGGACCATGGCATCGCTTGTTCCAGCGCCGTTGCGACTTGCAGCACGACATGCTCGTCGGCCGGTTTGGCTGCGATCTGCACGCCGATCGGCAATCCGTTGGAATGCACGGCGAGCGGCAGTGACATCGCCGGCGTACCCATGATGTTGTGCGGGATCGTGTACTGCACCGGGATCTTGAACAGGTCTTGCGACAGGTGCTTGGCGCCGACACCGGATTTCGAGAGGTTATAGTTGCCCCAAGGTTCGGCGACGCGTGCGGTCGTCGGCGACAACCAAATATCGTACTTGGTCCAGAACGCGCCGAGCTTGCGGCGGGCAACGTTTGCTGCTCCTAGTGCTGCCATGAATTGAGCCGCGGTAATCGTCTTGGCGTACTCATACATGGCGAGGATAACCGGTTCGAGCGTGTCCGGGCCGATCTTGTTGCCCGTGCGCTTTGCGTAGCCTTCGAGGCGGCTGTCGAAGCCAAAGAAGAAGATCGCCGTAGTCGCGTCGAGAATGGCAACGCCGCCCATATCGACGTGGCCGCGCTCGACTGTATGGCCCATCCCGGCCAGCACTTTACCGGTGGCTTCGACGGCGCGCTGAACTTCCGGATCGACCGCCGCACCGACAAGTTCGTCCAACACGATACCGACACGCAACTTGCCGGGTGCGCGCGTGGCCAGCGACGCATAGCTTTCCGGGGGCCTGGGAATAATGAAGGGATCCCCCGGCATCGGCGCCGAGAGGCATTCGAGCATGGCAGCCGCGTCGCGCACGGTTTTCGCCTGCACGAGGTTCGCCGAGTAGCCGAAGCCGCCTTCGTCCACGACCGGTCCGATCGAGACGCGGCCGCGCGAGGGCTTCAAGCCGACCCCGCCGCAGAAACTCGCCGGTATGCGGATCGAGCCGCCGATGTCGGAACCGTGGGCTAGCGGCACGATGCCACCCGTTACCGCCGACTGCGCACCGCCGCTGGAGCCGCCGGCCGAGTAGCCGTGCTTCCACGGGTTGGATGTGTTGCCGTACAGCATGCCCTCGGTAGTGCCGGCCATCGAGTATTCGGGCGCGGCCGTGCGGCCAAGGATGTTGACGCCGGCGGCCCTCAGGTGGTCCGTCATGTACGTGCCGGCCTCGACCACCATGCCTTTGCACAGGCGCGATCCGAACTCGATTTTGCGGCCCTTCTCGTGACCGAAGACATCCTTCATGAGAAATGGCACGCCGTGAAATGGTCCGGTGCCCAGGCTCTTCTCGTCGAGGCCCCCGATGCGGTCCTCGTAGACTTCCACCACGGCGTTGAGCTTAGGATTGGCCTTCTCGATGGCAGCTTGCGCAGTCAGCGCCAACTCCTTCGGGCTCACCTGCTTGCTTGCGACCAGCTC
>JANOOW010000297.1:0-7845 GCA_031421555.1 Hyphomicrobiaceae bacterium
GCCGTCGGGCGTGGCAACAGTGGCGGCTTTGCAGTCAAAGGGCTTCGGCTACATGAAGATCGGCTGAAGTGCCAGAACGCTAGAGGCAAACCAATGGTCAGCAGTACGCAGCCTGATTTGATGGCAGTCGATTGGTCGAAGATCCCGCCACCCGTCGACGATGGAGCGGCCGATCATTTGACCGGTGCGAAGCTTGCCGGCATCGCGCTTCCAGCCACCGATGGTTCGCGCGTTTCGCTGAGCGAGCTTGCCGGCCGCACTGTCGTGTTCTGTTATCCACGAACCGGAACGCCTGGGCAAATCAGCCTCGTCGATGATTGGGATCTGATACCCGGCGCGCGGGGATGCACGCCGCAGAGTTGTGGCTTTCGCGATTTGTTTTCCGGGCTGCGGGCTGCGGGGGCTGAGCGGATCTACGGGCTTTCCACCCAGGACACCGCTTATCAAACCGAACTCGCGACGCGGTTGCACCTGCCGTTTCCGGTCCTGTCGGATGAAGCGCTGGCTTTCACCAAGGCGATGCGGTTACCGGCGCTCGCCGTCGCCGGGCTGACGCTGATCAAGCGGATGGCGCTTATCCTTGATGATGGTACGATCACGCAGGTGTTCTACCCGGTGTTTCCGCCGGACCGGAACGCGAGCGACGTGCTCAGCTGGCTGAAACAGCATCCGCGTCCAGATCGGCCTTGATCGCGCGGAACACGTCGCGGAACATGTCCGTGGTCAACCGCCCCGTGTTGGTGTTGTAGCGTGAGCAGTGATAGCTGTCGTAAAGGAACATCGAGCGGCCGGCGCCTGTCGACAATCGATGGCGCGCTCCGTGTGTGAAAGCGAAGCCTGATCGGCGCTGTCCCAGCGTCACCAGTACAGAATCGTGCGCGATGCGCCCGAGCGCCACGATTGCCTGAAGGCGTGGCAGTGCCGCGATCCGCGCGTCCAAAAAGCGGCGGCAGGTCTTGATCTCCGCTGGCGTCGGTTTGTTTTCAGGCGGCACGCAACGAACGGCGTTGGTGATCATCGTGCCGGCGAGTTGCAGACCGTCATCTGGGCGCGCATCGAACGTACCGCTGGCGAAGCCAAACTCAAGCAACGTCGCGTAGAGCAGATTGCCCGCGAAATCGCCCGTGAAGGGGCGGCCGGTGCGATTGGCGCCCTTCAATCCAGGCGCCAAACCGACGATCAGCAATCGAGCATCGCTGGAGCCGAATGAGCGAACAGGCCCGTTGTACCACGCCGGCTCGACGAGGCGTTGCGCGCGCACAAAGTCCGCAAGTCGCGGACAAAGCGGACAGTCGTAAGGTGCTTCGGCGCCTGGGGGCACTTCGATCGCCCCAAGGTCGCGGGCAGTTCCGCTGGCCGTCACTCTTAGCTGCGGGGACCGTCGTCGGGATCGCCATAGGCTGGAGCCTCGGCGGGAACGCGAGCGACATTCTCACGCCGGCCCGTGAAAGAACGCTCCGGCGTGCGTTCGACCCGCTCGACGGGGCGGGACGTCGGCAGTGCCGGACGCGTACCCTGATCTCGGCAGATCATCTGCTCGAGATCGGCAAGGTCGATGAATTGATCGGCCTGCCGGCGAAGATCATCGGCTACCATCGGTGGCTGCGTTTGCAGCGTGGAGACGACGCTGACCCGTTTCGCCTTCTGCTGTAGCGCCGAAACTAGCGGCTTGAAGTCGCCATCGCCAGAAAACAGCACGATGTGATCGAGATTTTCCGAGAGGCGCATGGCATCGACAGCAAGCTCGATGTCCATATTGCCCTTGATCTTGCGGCGGCCCATGGAGTCGGTAAACTCCTTGGTCGGCTTGGTCACCATGGTATAGCCGTTGTAGTCCAGCCAATCGACCAACGGCCGGATCGACGAATATTCCTGGTCCTCGACCAGCGCGGTGTAGTACAGTGCACGGACCAGATGCCCCTTCTGGCGGAACAAGGTCAGCAGCCGCTTATAGTCGATGTCGAACTGGAGGGCTTTAGCGGTGGCGTACAAATTTGCGCCATCAATGAAGAGCGCCGTACGCTCTGTCGGATAAAAATTCATGTAAATCCTCGCTTTAGCGTTCGGAATGACAATTTAGGTGCATCAAAGCCGATCGATAAATGCTTGCTCAGCGGGACTTTTTGCCCAGATCGGATACTTTACATTGCGTGCAGTAAGACATGAGGCCCAAGCAACGACATTTCAAATCTACGCAAATCAGAAATGCATGGCAAGCAAAACAACAATTTTAATCGCGATGGGCAGTAACTTAGCGGGAAATTGGGGTGAGCCAACCGATTGTCTAGTCCGTGCTCACGCAGAACTCAATTTCATTTTTAGCGGTATGACGAAACTATCCGACCATTTTGTGACCCGTCCAGTTGGTTTTGTGCGCCAGCCCAAATATTTAAACGCAGTGGTGCGCATACAAACTAACATTACCCCGTTCGCGCTGATGAACGTTTTGAAGGATTTAGAGCGTCGCGCGGGTCGAAGAACCGGCACCCGCTGGGGGCCACGTCCGCTAGACCTCGATATTATCGATCATGGGCACAGGGTAAATGGCTGGTATGCAAAATACAAGCGTCTTATATCGTCGAGGCGGCCAGAATTCCTGATTTTACCACACCCGCGAGCGCACCTCCGTTCGTTCGTGCTACAACCATTGCTGCAGGTCGAGCCGAATTGGTGGCACCCGGTTCTGCGTATGCCAGGTCGCCGGCTTTTGCACAGATTGTCTCCCGCACAGCGCCGTCCCGTGACGGCGACAAGGCGAACTCGCAAGCGGGCTTGATCGCAACGCTACTTTTATGTATTATGAAATCATGACGACCGTCGGGCATGCTTCTGATCGAAGCATGGCTTCCGCGGTCTTTGTGTTGTCGGAAACTTATCAGGAGTGACTCCATGGCACGCGTCACCGTCGAAGATTGTGTCGATAAGGTTCCAAACCGCTTCGAACTCGTTCTGCTGGCCGCCCATCGCGCGCGTGCCATAACGAATGGCAGTCCGATTACGATCGACCAGGAAAATGACAAGAATCCAGTCGTGGCTCTGCGCGAAATCGCCGAGCGGACCGTTCCGCCCGCCGATTTGCTCGAAGGTCTTATTCATTCGATCCAGAAGAACGTCGAAGTCGACGAGCCGGAGGCGGAGGCCGCGCCCTTGCTATCCAATGATCGCCGTGGGCCGATGCTCGGTCGCGACGAACAATCATCGGACAGCTCCGTCGATGTGATGACGGAAGAACAGTTGTTGCGCGGTATGGAAAGCATGACACCGACGGAGCCATCGGCTGCTATCGGTGGTAACGGCGGCGGTCGCGGCAGTTTGTAACAGCTGATTACCGGCCCTCGCCCGGTACGCTGCAAAATAGTTGCGATGATCTTCGCGGGTGCGGTTAGACTGCCTTCGAATGATCAACGCAACCAAAGCCAATAACCCGTCATGATGCGCCAGTACGAGCTCGTCGAGCGCGTGCTCAAGTACGACCCGAAGGCTAACGAGGCGCTGCTCAATCGCGCCTACGTTTACGCCATGAAGGCGCACAGCAATCAGAAGCGTGCGTCGGGCGATCCATATTTTTCACATCCGCTCGAAGTCGCCGCGATCCTAACCGACCTGCGGCTCGACGACGCGACGGTCGCGACCGCACTTCTGCACGATGTGATCGAGGATACCGACGCCACGCGCGCCGAGATCGATCAACTCTTCGGGCCCGAGATCGGTGCGCTCGTCGATGGTCTGACCAAGATCAAGCGGCTCGATCTGGTCTCCAAGAAGGCCGAGCAGGCGGAAAACTTCCGCAAACTTTTGATTGCCATCTCGACCGATATTCGCGTTTTGCTGGTCAAGCTTGCCGACCGTCTGCACAACATGCGCACGCTCGAGCACAACAATCCGGAAAGCCGGAAGCGCAATTCGGAAGAAACCCTCGATATCTACGCGCCTCTCGCTGGCCGCATGGGCATGCAGACTTTGCGGGAGGAACTGGAAGACCTGTCGTTCCGCTGGCTGCATCCCGATGCCTACAAGACGGTGACCGAGCGCCTGCTCGTCCTGCGTGCGAAGAACAAGGGCTTGGTCGAACGCATCAGCGAGGCACTGGGGGAGAAGCTTGCGGCTGGCAAAATCCAGGCCGAGATCGCGGGCCGCGAAAAGAAGCCGTATGCGATCTGGCGCAAGATGCAGAACAAGCAGATCTCGCTGGAGCAGCTGTCCGACATCTATGCCTTCCGCGTGATCGTAGAGGATCTCGATGATTGCTATCGCGTGCTGGGTCTCGTCCACACCACGTGGAGCACGGTGCCCGGCCGGTTCAAGGATTACGTCTCGACGCCGAAGCTCAACGGCTACCGGTCAATCCACACCACGATCGTCGGCCCGGGTCATCAGCGTGTCGAGCTGCAGATCCGGACACGCGCGATGCATCGGGTGGCCGAAGACGGCGTCGCCGCTCACGCCATCTACAAGGACATCGGCGCGAAGGATGGTTTTACCAACGGCGGGAAGGGCGGCAACGGTGCAGTGCCGGTCGATATCTACGACAAGGAAAGCGGGCCATACATGTGGCTGCGCCGGCTTGTCGAAACACTGCTGGAAGGATCCAACCCCGAGGAGTTTCTCGAGCACACCAAGCTCGAGCTGTTCCAGGACCAGGTGTTCTGCTTCACGCCGAAGGGCCGGCTCATCGCGCTGCCGCGGGGAGCGACGCCGATCGACTTCGCCTACGCCGTGCACACCGACGTCGGCAACTCAACAGTCGGTGCGCTGATCAATGGACGGCAGTTGCCGCTATCGACCGTGTTGCGCAACGGCGACGAAGTGACGGTGCTGACGGCGCGCAGCCAGACGCCACCGACGGCTTGGGAGCGGCTTGTTGTCACCGGGCGTGCGCGGGCGGCAATCCGGCGGGCGGGGCGGGATGCACGGCGCAAGCAGTATTCCGAGCTGGGCCGCCGGCTGCTGATTGCCCGCTTCGAGAAATCTGGCGTCATCTTCAGTGACGACAAGCTAAAGCGCGTACTGACGAAACTGGGCCAGCGAACTGTCGAAGATGTGCTGGCCGGTGTCGGGGGCAACGAGTTGACGACGACCGACGTGTTGCGTGCCGTAGCCCCCGGCGCGTTGGAAGCGTCAGCAGCTGCTGGGTCTGCGCGGCCAAAAAGCCGGCACGATCACGGTCACGGCCAGGAGGGATGGTTCAATCTTTCGAAGGTGTTCGCCCTGAAGTTTCGGATGCCCGCGGGTGGCGCCGATCAGGGTCCGCAAGATCCGCGTTCGCTCAGTTCGATCTCAATCAAGGGTATGCGCAGCGATCTCCCCGTCAAGTTCGAGGAGGGCGGCGCGGTTCCTGGCGACCGGATCGTGGGCGTGCTGACGCGAGGCGACGGCATCCGGATCTTCCAGATCCATTCGCCCAAGCTTGCAGCCTTCGAGCACGAGCACTGGATCGACGTGACGTGGGACATCAATCCGGAAAGCTCCGAGCGATTTCGCGCCAAAATCATCGTGACGGTTCTGAACGAGCCCGGTACGCTGGCTCAGATCGCCCAGGTGATCGGTGAAGCGGACGGCAATATCGATAACCTCCACATGCGGCGTAGCGCGTCCGATTTCACCGACATGGTCGTCGAACTCGAGGTGTGGGACTTGGAGCATCTTAACCGGATCATCGCCGGCATCCGGGCGAAATCGGTCGTCAGCAAGGTCGAGCGCATCTTCGAGTGAGGCTTGGGCGTTGGGATGGGGGCTTCCCTCCGATCGGACCCCACCGGGAGTATCGACATTGCGGCTCGCGATTTGCGCAGCTAGTCTGATCATCACGAGCCTTCGGAGATAGCCGCGCCATGATGCGATACGCTATCAAGCAACTACTCAACATGACGCTGACGTTGCTGGCGGTGTCCATGCTCGTTTTCATGTTGAACGAGTGGACGCCCGGTGATGTGGTGTCCAAGTTGCTCGGCCCATACGCCAGTCAGGATCAGGTCGAAAAGGTAACGCGGGAGATGGGGCTCGATCGGCCGGCCCTGGTGCGCTACGCCGAATATATGGGGCGCGCGCTGACTGGCGATTTCGGCCAATCGATCGTCTATCGCCAGCCGGTGGCGAACATTTTGTGGGACCGGCTCGGCAATACGATGTTGCTCGCCGCTATCAGCTTTGCCGTGATCGTGCCGTTGTCCATTCTCTTCGGCGTGCTGGCCGGTATGCGCGAGAAGAGCTTCATCGATCGCAGCGTGTCGGTGTTCTCCTCGATCACGGCATCGATTCCCGAATTCGCCATGGGCGTGTTCCTGATCGCGATCTTCGTCGTTTGGCTTGGCGTGTTGCCGGGCACTTCGCCGCTCCGGGCGGACAGCGGCTGGCCGGTGTGGATGCAGTTCGTCATGCCGGTGGCGGTGGTCACACTCTATGATGCGGGCTACCTGATCTCGATGATCCGCGCCTCGATGGTCGAGGTGATGCGCCAGCCCTACATCCGCACGGCGACGCTGAAGGGCATGAGTTTCCGCCAAGTGGTGACGGGCCACGCGATGCGTAACGCGCTGATCGCACCGTTCACGGTCATTCTGTTGCAGCTCAACTATCTGGTGTCGGGGCTGGTGGTGGTGGAGACGGTGTTCGCCTATCCAGGTTTCGGGCGCATGATGCTGGAGGCGGCGCTCGCCAAAGACATCGCGATCATCGAAGCGGGCACGCTCATCGCGGTGGGCGTGACAATGCTGACGCAGCTGTTCGGCGACCTTGGCTATATGGCGCTCGACCCGAGGATCCGCGTATGACCGAGGTTCTGCCGCGGATCGATGTCAGCGCCAGCGTGAGCGATCATGCCGTTTCGCGCAGTGGCCCGATCGCTCGTGCGGTGGCGCTGCTGCGCGCATCGCCGATGGCGACCGTCGGTGCGTCGATCATCCTGTTCTGGGCCTTGTGCGGATTGTTCGCGCCGTGGATCGCGTTCTATCCGCCGAACAAGATCGACCCGCTTCTGATCATCGATCCGTATCCGTCGGCGCAGCATTGGCTCGGCGTCGACAACCTTGGCCGCGACATGTGGGCCCGTATTGTCTACGGCGCGCGCACGGTGCTGACGGTTGCCCCGCTGGCGGTCATTTGCGCGGCATTGCTGGGATCATTCCTGGGGCTGGTCGCGGGCTATCGCGGCGGCTGGCTCGATGCCGTGATCATGCGGGTCGGCGACACGCTGTTGGCGTTTCCGAAGATCATCCTTTATCTGATCATCATCGCTAAGTTCGGCGCTTCGGCCTTCAACATCATCGCGGTGATCGGGTTGACCTCCGCGCCGATCATCGCGCGCATCGTGCGGGCGGTGACCCTCGATGTGAAGAATCGCGATTACGTCGCCGCCGCCCGGATGCGCGGCGAGAGCGCGCTCTACATCATGCTGGTCGAGATTTTGCCTAACGTGCGCGGACCGTTGATTGTCGATTTCTTTCTGCGTCTTGGCTACACGACGATCGCGATCGGCGTATTGGGGTTCCTCGGCGTCGGCTTGCCGCCGCCAGATCCGGATTGGGGCGGCATGGTCAAGGAAACCTACGGCATGCTGTTCGTCTACCCGCACATGACGCTGATCCCGTGCCTCGCGATTTCGACCTTGGTGATCGGGTTCAACTTCCTCGCGACAGGCCTCAAGGAGGCCGGCCAGGATGCGTGACGAAGCGGAACACGCAGCTACATCTCTTTCGTCCCCCCTTGAGGGGGAAGAAGCCGCGGCTCGATTTATGGCTCTCGGCAATAAATCGAAATCGCCGCGTCAGGTGGGGGGTGCATTGTCTCGACGAATCCTGCTGCGACCCCCAACCCCGGCCCTCCCCCTCAAGGGGGGAAGGAGGGAAA
>JANOOW010000298.1:0-2100 GCA_031421555.1 Hyphomicrobiaceae bacterium
TCGCTGCGCACGCATTGCCAAACCTCGGGCTGGAGCCTTGCCGCGCAGGACGTGTTCAATAACGTGCCGCGCACCTGCATCGAGGCGATGGCGGCAACGCAAGGGCACACGCAATCGCTGCACACCAACGCCCTCGACGAGGCGATCGCGCTGCCGACCGACTTCTCGGCCCGCATTGCGCGCAACACGCAACTGTTCCTGCTAGCTGAGAGCGGCACCACGCGCGTCGCCGATCCGTGGGGCGGCTCGTTCTACGTCGAGCGCCTGACCGCCGATCTGGCCGCGAAGGCATGGGCGCACATCCAAGAGGTCGAGGCGCTGGGCGGCATGACCAAGGCGATCGCCGCTGGCGTGCCAAAGATGCGCATCGAGGAGGCGGCGGCCCGCACGCAAGCGCGCATCGATAGCGGCCGCCAGACGATCGTCGGCGTCAACAAGTTCAAGCCGGTCGACGAAGCGCCGATCGAGATCCTCCAGGTCGACAACAAGTCGGTGCGCGAACAACAGATAACCAAGCTCACGCGCTTGCGGGCGGAGCGCGACCCGGCTGCTGTCAAGGCCGCACTGACAGCGTTGACCGATGGCGCGCGAGGCACCGGCAACCTGCTCGATCTCGCGGTGAAGGCAGCCCGCGCCAAGGCGACCGTCGGCGAAATATCGGATGCCATGGAAGTTGTGTTCGGCCGTCACCGCGCCGATATCCGGGCGATATCCGGGGTGTACCGGGCCGAGGCGATGGCGGGAAAGGATGGCCGGATGAACCCGGATGTGACGCGTTTGATCGCGCTCGTCGAAGCCTTCGAACAGAACGAGGGCCGCCGTCCGCGCATCCTGGTCGCCAAGATGGGGCAGGACGGTCACGATCGCGGCCAGAAGGTAATCGCCACGGCGTTTGCCGACCTCGGCTTCGATGTCGACATCGGGCCGCTGTTTGCGACGCCTGAGGAAGCGGCGCGCCAGGCGGTCGAGAACGACGTGCATGTGCTGGGCGTGTCGTCGCTCGCAGCCGGACATTTGACGCTGGTGCCGGAACTCAAAGCCGCGCTCGAAGCGCAAGGGCGCGGCGACATCATGATCGTCGTCGGCGGGGTGATCCCGCCCGGCGATTATTCTGCCGTGTACGATGCCGGCGCGAAGGCGATCTTCGGGCCGGGCACCAATATCCCGCAGGCGGCCGCCGACCTGATCGAAAAACTCAACGCGCAGTTGGGATACGCACAGCGCAGTGCGGCCGAGTGAACATCAGGAGGTGCCGTAGCGGGGCCGTCGATAGCGCGCCGCAACACTTGCCTAGTGGCGGGAACGAAACCACGCATCGGCGCCCGGCGCCGCATTGATGATGCGCACGTTGCGATAGTCGCCGGCTGGCAGATCCGCGCGCGCAGGCGCGGCGTTGGTGTGCACGCCCGTCTTATGGACCGGCGCGGTGGGTAGTGTGACCGGCGTCCCTGCAGCCGTCTGCGAAACCGGAGTTACCGCTGGGGATGCGATCGCCGCCCTGGCGGTTGCCGGTTTTGCCGTTTGCGTGATCTCGAAGTATTTCGCGATGCAGGGATCCTGCAGCTTTTTGATTTCGAGCTCGCCCGGCCTCACGTAGGCGATGCGGCCACCATCGCAGACATAGGCTTCATCGGCCCGTGCGGTCCCGGCGATAGCGCCTGCCGTCAACGCTACCGCGGCGATAACGCACCTCTTGATGACGCTCATTTCGAATGTTCCCGCTGACGCCCCGACAGCGTCACATTACGGGACATCCCGTTACCAGACCTTTACCGGAGTCGGGTTTTTGTCACTCAAGACGCGATGACAGCCGAAAGGCTCCACGCGACCAAGCATCAAGAAAGCTCGTCATCCCGGAGGCCGTAAGCGCAGCGCCGGCTATCCCGCCCAGCGACTATGCGCCGGAGGCACAAACCGACCGGGCCTTCGGCACATCATCGCTGGATCCCGGCTCTGCGTCGGCGAAGTGCCTCCTCGCCCGGGATGACGGCGTACTTCGGTTCGACAAACCCACCATTACCGCGCCGACGGATAGCGCCAGTACACACCTTTGTCGGTCGTGATTTTTTGCAGGATGGGCACGCGCATTTCGGGCGGACG
>JANOOW010000299.1:0-1619 GCA_031421555.1 Hyphomicrobiaceae bacterium
CGACCCGACCGGATGAGCGCTTCGACGTGATCTGCGCCACCAATTTCTTCGGCGATATTCTATCCGATCTCGCGGGCGAATTGTCAGGCAGTCTGGGGCTTGCCGGCTCCGTCAACGCCAGCCATACCCATTGCTGCGCCCAGGCCCAGCATGGCTCCGCGCCCGACCTCGCCGGCAAGAACACCGCCAATCCAACGGCGATGATCCTGTCGTGCGCAATGCTGCTCGATTGGATGGCCAAGCGACACGTCAAACCGGCATTCGCGCAAGCCGCCACGTCAATCGAGAACGCCATCGATGCCGTGCTCGCCGTTCCAGCCGCGCGCACCCGCGATCTCGGCGGAACCGCTGCCTGCGACGCGTTCGGCCACCGCGTTGCGGCAGCCGTCGCGGGGTAAGCCCCCTACGCGCTAACTTTGGCGGTCAAATGCCTTTCCCCTCCATTGCGTCCCCGGACGAGCGTTTCGACCGATAGGTCGCAACGTGAAGATCCGGGGACTTTACCCCCATCAGAAGGGGAAAGATCCCGGATAGCCTCGCTCCACTCGGCTTCCGGGAACGCAAACGTTTAGGGAAGCGGTGCTAACTTAGCGCGTACGGGGGTCAGCCCCCTGGTCGTTCCGGCATTACCTCAACCGCCGGCTTTCTGCCAGGGGGGCTGAGCCCACGTGCGCGCCCAACACGAAGCGTGCACTGGCCCACGCGCCGGAGTGGCGAACGGCAATTGCGATCTCGGTCGGGCCGGACATCGGCAACGGGTCATCGGGCAACGTAGTCGGCGGCGCCCCAGGCCGGCGACCGATGCGCACACGAACGTCCTGAGCCCCGGACGCATAGGCCGCGCGTTCCATCTCGATAACAGCTGCGCGAAGATCGGCGCCAGGCTGGGCAAGACGGGTCATCGTGTCGCGCGCCGTAGTCAGAGTTGCAGCCACTCTCGCCGCGTGGTCGTCATCTGTCGTGGACCTCTGCGCCTGCAAAGTTTCCAAATCCCCATCGAGCTCGACTGCCGCCCCACTGCCCGCACGCCGCACCGCCAGCCAATCCCCGCGCAGCATCGCAAGGCCTTCGATAAGTCCGAGTCTTGCCGGCGTCCCCGCCTGCGTCTCCTCCAGCCACCGCTTCACGTCGCCCTCGACGCTCTTGATAGCTGCAACATCCTCCACCCACGTCAAGCGCTGCGCAGACGGCTTCATGCCGGGGCCGCCAGCGAACAGCACACGCAACGCCCCGATTGCGGGCACCAGCGCATAGGCCGGTCCGAGCTTCGGCGTGAAATGCGTGAGCCAATTGAGCGCGCCGTGGTCGAAACCGTTACCATGGACAACCGCATGCGTGACGCTGCGCTCGGCCATCGTCGTGCGAAACTGGGCAACACGGATCTCGTAGACGCTGCGCGGCGTGCGCTCGGGATGCCAGTCATACGGCCCCGTCGGCAGCGCGATGGATGGCATCATCATGCGCGCCCCCCTTCGACGACGGCGAGTGCGGACTGCTCGCGTGTCAGTACCTCATTCCCAGTCTGCGTCACCACCACCGGCTCGCCACACATCATGTAGCCGGTCTCGGGCAGGAACTTGTTGGGATGTACCATGAACAGCATGCCTGGATCGAGAATC
>JANOOW010000300.1:0-3972 GCA_031421555.1 Hyphomicrobiaceae bacterium
CTTTCTTGCTGAGATCGTAGCCGATGCCCGCGATGTAGAAGCGCGAGTAGGTGTCCGCGTCACGATCGGGGCGCCGGTCGGCACGAAACACCAGCGACACCGGCCAGCGCGGGGTGGTGCTCGCGAAGGCGAACGGCCGGATGATCGAATAGACCGAGACGAGACTGTTGTCCCGGTCGGACACGACGGGCGAGGTCGCGACCAGCGTGTCCGCGGACTCGACTTCGTCCGCCCGGCGGGCGAGGCTCGCGCCCAGCGTGAATCGCGGATCCTTCAGGCCGAGCAGGACGCCATAACGATCCTTCTTCCTCGCGTCAGGGGTCGCGAGCACGGTTCCCTTGCGGACGGCGAAGTCACTGGCGCGCGCGCCCTTGTAGTACCATGGCGAGATGGTCAATCCCTTGAGGATCGTCGTCCCGTTGCTGAACGGAGTGAGCGTGAGGCGAGCGGCGAAATCCTTGAAGCGGTCGGTTTCACGCGACACGAACCCGTTGCCATTGACCAGAATCAAGAAGAACAGACGAATTCAAAAGCTCCGGGTTTTCGGAACGATTCCGATCCATCTCTTTCAATGAAGTGAGGAACGCAGCAATTGCGGTCCTCGCCATCGCTGCATTCGGCATGTGCGCAACCAAATTTATAGCGAAATGATCGGCGTCCAGATCGTCAAAGACCTGCTCGTACAGTTCGTCGAAATTGGTGACCGAAGTCTCAGAGAAGTCGTGGTTGACCCAGGCATGTCTTAGCGCTGCGTCGTCGGCGACAAACTCGCAGTACCCCATGATCTGGGGCAACCAAGTCTTGAAGTCAATCATTGCCACTCCTCAAGGACGGAAGATGAATCGATCCGGCGTGATGCCGTGCGCACCAGGAGACTTCAAATCAACTTTGGCGCCATCGGCGTCATATGCCCTACCGTCTCGAACCTGAGTGACCGTGCCGTCAGGCTTTGCACGAACGTAGTCGTGAGGGTTGTCTGGATTGACCCACTTCGTATTGCCCTCTTTCTTGCCTGGTTCCGCTTTCCAAGCTTCGGGGACGCCCTTCGGCTTTTGGGGGTTGAAATTCGTGCCTTGGTCTGAACTGTTTATCCCGTCACCGTCTTCGGCCTTTGGCTTCTCCGTCGCGACCGTTTCCTTCGGCTTCGGCTTCACATTTTCGTTCGGCTCCACACTTCTTGTACCCACCTCGCTCGTCGGTGGCTTCGCCGATGCTTCCCCACCTCCCACGGGCTTGCGACTCAAGCCTCTGGCCACCTTGGCGAACAGCGCGATGAACGCGCGGCTTCGCCAGCGAAATCCGCCGCCATCCCCAGCGGCTGGAACGACGCAACTAATCTCGCTGTTCTTTGACAAGCTTGATGAGAAGCTCCGCGAGCGCAACAGCCTCGTGCTCGGCAAGCTCGACAGGATCATTGAACTGGTTGCGAGTCTTGAGACAGATTGCGCCTCCGGGATCGACCCAAACATCTATCTCGCCTCCGGCAAACTCGTAAATGCGCAAAGATTGATCGGCGCTCATCTTGAACCTCACTGTGTGATGGGGAAATGCGGATCGTCGTCTGCCAACGGATCGCGAATTTTGCTACCCGCCTCATCGTAGCCATGAACGTGCGGGGTGGCCGCTCTTGGGTTGTCGTAAGGCTGATTCGTCTTAGGATCAACGTGGCCGGGATCGATACGCATTCGCTCCTTGCCGGTCTCGGGGTCGCGCCACTTGTTGGGCTTCTTTGGATCTTGAACCAGACCTTTATCCTTCGCCAACTGCGCAAGATCTCCCTCCGACTTTCCGCGAAGCTCGTCCGGCGTAATCTTTGAACTGTTTGTCGGGACGGCAGCCTTGGGTTTCGGTTCCTGCAGAGCCCCCGCCTCGTCTGGCTTCGGCTGTGGTTCCGCTTTCGGTTTTGGCTCCGCCACTTTCGTGGGATCGCTCGTCGGTGCCTTCGCCGGTGCTTCCCCACCCGCCACCCGCTTGCGACCCAAGCCTCTGGCCACCTTGGCAAACAGCGCGATGAACGCCAGCACACCGATGATTGCAATCGCGCGGGCCAGGTGCGATGCCGCCGCCTCAAGGTCCTTTTCCTCGGTCGCGCCGCTCGTCTCGAGCACACAGTCGCCCACCTCTTTGGCCACATCGATGATGGCCATTCCGACGAAGAGCATGCCGAGGCCCACCAGCAACACGTCGATCGCCTCACCCACCCCGAATGCGTGTGACCCGGCCCAGGCGACGAGGCAGGTGGCCATGATGGCGATGTTCGTTGGGCTCAACAATCCGAGAAACTCATGCCGCATGTTGGCGGGCAACTTGGGCGCGGTGCGTTGCAGCACATCGCCAAACTTTCTGTCTAGCGGCCATTCCCAGATTCCTGGCGCTGCGAGGGGCGCCGTGCTGGCCATGGGCAGCTTGACCACGCTTTTCGCAGCATTGGTCAGGCCGTTGCCGGCAAGCTCCGGGCGGGCCGCGGGCGGCTGAGCCATCACCGCCGTGTCCCCCTTCAGCAGGTGGTACCAGGTGTGGCCGCCGACGATTCCGTCGGCCTCGATGGAGACGCCCTTCTGATACTCGATCACCGCTTGCTCCGTAACCGGGCCGAACACGGCGTCGATCGCGAGGCCGGGGCATGGCGTCAAGCGCGCATTGATCTGGCGTTGCAGCTTTTGCACCTCGAACCCTTGGCTGCCCCGGCGCAGCACGTGGACCGCCGGCCCTGCGGAAACCCCGCGCAGCGTGGGTGGCCCGGGCATGACCTGCGACAACACAACGCCGCCCTGACCACTCGCAACGGCATGCCCCGTCATCACGCCCGGGCGCGGCGAGCGCTGACGGACCAACGTTCCGTCCCTCAGATCATCGACCTCCGGCGCGGCGCCCAAAGGCCCGGGCCTGCGCGAACCCACCATCGAGTCTCCCCTTGCTCGAACCCTTTAACCAAACCGAGTGTCGCTGCTGTGCCCGGGACTGGCAAGACGACTGGCGAGCGGCGCAGCCGATGCCTGCGTGGGTCGACTTACTTCGCTGGCGCTCGCATCATTTGCAGCCACTTTTTCGCCGGCAATTTGAACCGGCTTTCGATGTGGTCCGCGCGCTGCGCCAAGGTGTCGCGGTCGGGCAGCGGGGAGGCTTTCAACGCCACGACGATGGTGTTGCCTTCCTTCGTCGGCCGCAGGCTGAACACCTGCGCCGCGCCGAACGCGGCGGCGATGCGCTGCGCGCTGCGCTCGAAGCTGGCGTCGCGGCCGAACAGGTTGACGCTCATCACGCCGCCGACCGAGATCAGGCGGTGGCAGTCGGCGTAGAAGGCCTCGCTGTCGAGCACCGGGCTGGCGGCGTCGTGGTCGTAGAGGTCGATGCACAGCACCTGCACCGACTCGGCGCGCTGCGGGTCGGCGGCGTAGTCGGCCGCGTCCATCTCCAGCACCTGGAAGCGCGATGCATCGGCCGGCAGGTGGAACCAGACGCGGCAGGCGTTGATGACGGCGGGGTTCAGCTCGACCGCCGTGCTGCGCATGCGCAAGCGGCTGTGACAGAACCGCGTGATCGCACCGGCCCCCAGGCCAAGCTGCACCGCATGGCCGTGGTTCACTTCGTCGCTCGGGCGCAGCAGCATCCAGGCCATCATGCGCTGGATGTATTCGAGTTCCAGCCCGAGCGACTTGCGGATGCGCATGGCGCCTTGCACCCAGGGCGTGCCGAGGTGCAGGTAGCGCACGCCGTCGAACTCGGAGATCGTGACCGGGGCGAGCTGCGCTTGCGCTTTCCTCTGCGCTACGCCCTGTGCTCGCTTCTGCGCCTCGCGCTGCGGTGGTTTCGCCACGCGCGTGCTCATGTCATGCCGTGTTCTTCAAAGGCTGCGCGCCAGGCCGCCAACTTGCGCTCGAAGCTCCAGCTCGCGTTCGCCGGGCTGGTGGACGGCAGGCGCACCACCGCCACGCCGAGCGCGCGCGTGTGGGCCATCGCGCGCGCCGATTC
>JANOOW010000301.1:0-6405 GCA_031421555.1 Hyphomicrobiaceae bacterium
GCTGCAAGATGAACAGATCAGCTCGATCGCCGGTGGCAATCAATCTCCGTTGGCGAGCATTCCCGTTAGAAACGCTTCGGCCCGTGCGGCATCGATGTCGCGGGTGACGAAGGCGCCGCCGATGCCGCGGGCGAGGATGAATGTCAGCCGGCCATCAGCCACCTTCTTGTCTTGGCCCATCAGACGGACGAGCGTCGCCGCATCCGGCTGATCGCCCGGAATGTCGCCGATACGCGTCGGAAGACCGGCGGCCTTGAGGTGTCCGGCGACCCGCGCGGCAGTCTGCGGGGCCACAAGTTGCAGCTCCTCCGAGAGCCGGAAGGCGAGGCACATGCCGATCGATACGCCCTCGCCGTGCAACAGCTGGTCCGAATATCCCGTGAAGGCTTCGAGCGCATGACCAAACGTGTGGCCCAGATTGAGCAGCATGCGTTCGCCCGTTTCCGTCTCGTCGCGTTCGACGATGCGAGCCTTCATCTCGACACTACGGTACACCGCGTGCGCGATGGCCTGCGGTTCGAGCGCCATCACCGCTGGCCAATTCGCTTCGAGCCAAGTGAAGAAGGAAGCATCGCCGAGCAGTCCATATTTGGCGACTTCGGCGTAGCCTGCACGCAACTGCCGCGGGCTCAAGGTTGCGAGCAATGCGGTGTCGGCGTTGACTAGGCAGGGCTGATGGAATGCGCCGGCAAGGTTCTTGCCCTGCGGCGTGTTGATCCCCGTCTTGCCGCCGACCGAGCTATCGACCAGCGCCAGCAGGGACGTCGGGATTTGCACGAAGCGCACGCCTCGCCGCACTATGGCGGCGGCAAACCCAGCGAGATCGCCGATCACCCCGCCGCCCAGCGCCACGACGAGATCGCCGCGTTCGAGGCCGGTCTCCAGCAGCCGTTCGCACAGCCCGCCGAGTTGAGCGAAGCACTTCGTCGCCTCCCCAGGCTCCAGCACGATCGAGCCGCGCAGACGGCCCTCAGTGCCGATCGATTTCTCCAGCGTCGCCAGATGATGGGCGGCAACGTTTCTGTCCGTTACAATCGCGACTTTACGTGCGCCGAGCCGCTGAACGATCAAGTGACCAGCGTGGGGAAGCAAACCCGGGGCGATAATCACCTCATAGGCGCGATCGCCGAGTGCGACTTCAACGCGCTTCGCCGCGGCCATGATTCGATCCAACGGTGACGCTTGCATGGGAACTTTCATCTTCGAACTTCGGTCTTGTCTGCAGCTGGCGCCAACGGCCCTTGCAACAACCCTTTGATGACGTTGCCGACGATCTCGTCGTGCGCGACTTCCCGGCTCTCTATGGTCAGATCGGCGCTGCCGTAGACTGGATAGCGCAGTGCCATCAAATCGCGCATGCGGGCCTCCGGGTCTGAGGTCCGAAGCAGCGGCCTGTTCTCCCGGCGCATGACCCGCCGCATCAAAACGTGCAGCTCGGCCTTGAGCCAGATCGATACGCCTGACACCTTGATGTTGGCACGCGTCTCTTCATTCATGAAGGCGCCGCCGCCGGTCGCCAGCACCTGAGGCCCAGCCTTCAACAGCCGCGCGATGACACGCCGCTCGCCGTCCCGGAAGTAGGGTTCGCCATGGTCTTCGAATATTTCAGCGATCGACTTGCCGGCAGCCACTTCGATCTCCGTATCGGCATCGACGAAGCGCAGACCCAAGACATCGCCAAGGCGGCGGCCGACAGAGCTTTTGCCGCACCCCATCAACCCGACCATGACGAGCGAACGCTGGCCAAGCGCAAGCTTGACGCTGGCAATCTCGTCAGACGTGTTCCGCCCACGTTTGTGGCTCAACCGAATCACCTTGCACTCACCGGCCGATGCACCTGTTCCAGCCTCGACGCGCGTTTGTCCTCAGATCATCCAAGGTTCGAACAATCCCACAATGCTGCGTCTGTGCAAAACGTTAGCTTCCTATCGAGAGAAACAGAATGAACACAGGCAGCGCTGTGGGCTTGGCTGATCGTCCGACGAGCCATAAAGAAGCCAAGTTGGCACGTCAAAAGAATCGCACAGCAGGTCACCAAATGCCCAGCCTTTTCCGGTTCCTCATTATCGCAGGCGCTTTGTCTGCGATAATGCTTGGTGGGCTCTACATGGCGGCAACGTATCTAGAACCGGAACAACGGGAGGTGTCGAAGTCGGTGCCTGGCGTCAAGATCCGGCGATGAAAAGCGCGTATCAAAGACCGCCGATCATTCGCTACCAACCTGCCATGAGATCACCCAACATGCTCGCCCTTAAGGTTGCAGCAGCCGCAATTTGTGCCTCGGCGCCCCTCTGGATAGCGGGGCCGGTCGCGGCGCAGGACGGCTGGAAGCCGTTTGCCGAGAAAGATGCGGCAGCCTCGCGCCTGCCCAGCCAGAAAACGCCGCTCGCGACCGAGCAGCGTCCAGCCCTGCCTCCGATGTCCGATGCTTCGACGGCGCCCGCGCAGTGGCCTGCAACATCGGCATCGACGTCACCGTTCAATGCCAAGGCGAATGCCGTCGAGAGCGGCGATCTTGCGCCCATCATCGCGTCGGACGGTTCCGGCTTACCGCTCGATCTGTGGAACGGTTTGGATATTGCCGGCGTCGAAACTCACCTCGCGCGCATGGAGATCCCACCACGATCGCCAGCCGTGAACAGCTTGTGGCGCCGCCTGCTGCAGTCGGAATCGACACCGAGCGGAGCCGCCGGCAAATTCCAGGCGCTGCGTGCCGAAGCTTTTGCGCGATCGGGGTTGCTGCGCGAGCAATCGGATGCGCTGGCGAAGGCGACCGCGGGTGGCGGCGGGGCGGTGGATGCGGTTCTGTTCGCTCTCAAGGCCCGTAGCGATGTCGCTCTTGGCCAAACAGATGCTGGCTGTGCGGCGGTAAAAGAAGCGGGCGGGCGCGAGGTTAGTCTGCCCAAGCGGCTAAAGGGCGAAGTCATCGTCATCGCTGGCTACTGTGCAGCTATCGGCGGTAATCCGTCTGCGGCGGGCCTCGCGGCCGATCTAGCGCGGGAAGAAGGCCACGACGCGCCGTTGGCGATCGCCGCACTCGATGCGATCGCGCTCGGGCCGGACGTGGCAAAGACGCAGAAGATCGCAGTCGCAAAAAAGATCGACGCCATCGAATATCGCTTGTTGCAGAAGACGGCGCCGCAAGACCTCGGCACACTGCTTGAGCGGGCCGGCCCGACCGTGCTTTCGCTGCTCATCGCGGACGAGGCGACCGACCCGAAGCTGCGGCTGGCGGCTGCTGAATCCGCTGCCCGCCTCAACGTCATCGCGCCTGATCGCCTGGCGGACGTCTATCGAAACCAGCAGTTCGCCGCCGCCGATCTGGCAGATCCGCTCGCTGCCCGGCCGGATCCCCTCACCCGCCGCGCGCTGTTGCTCAAGGCTGCCGAAGCCGAGCGCACGCCACAACGCAAAACGCGCCTGATCCGCGCATTGCTCGATGATGCCCGCCGCCTCGGCTTGTATATTCCGATGCTACGCATCGTAGCTAAGCCTATCGCATCGTTGCAGCGGCAGATCGAGATCGGATGGTTCGCCGAAACAGCGGTCGAATCCATGCTCGCCGCGGAGCGGTATAATGAGGCGCGCGCTTGGGCTGGTTTCGGCCAAGGCCTCGACCGTCCCGCGATGGGGCCGTCGGCAACCGGTCTGCAACACTGGATGGCGTTGATCGACATCGCCGATCCGGCCACCAAGACGACGCGTGGTATGAGCCTCGCCTCTGTCGAGCAGATGGCACTCGCCGGCCGCTTCACGCCGGAGATGCTGCATCGGCTGGCAACCGTGCTCGACGCGCTCGACTATCAGGTGCCGATCCCACTGTGGGAGGCCGCCAGCAAGACGCCGCAACCAAGCACCGGTCATCTCCCGGAGACCGGTGTGCTGACCGAGTTGCAAGATGCGGCAAAGAAAAAGGAATTCGGCCGCACGGTGCTGCTCACGCTCCGCACCCTCGGCTCGAACGGTGCAGAAGGCGCGCACATGATCGCGCTCGGCGACGCGGTGCGGGCGCTGAAACGCGCGGACCTCGAACCGGATGCACGCCGTCTCGGCTTCGAGGCGTTGTTCGCCGCGTGGCCCCGCCAGGCGAGCAACTGATGAGCCCCGACGCACGCCGGCAGCTCGACGCTTTCCTCGACATGCTGGCGTCGGAGCGCGGCGCGGCGCGCAATACACTCGATGCCTACCGCCGCGATCTCACGGACTTCCTGGACGGGATCGGCCGGAGTGAGCTGCCACTCGATGATGTGGCGCCCTCGCACGTCATCGCCCATCTGCGTACCCTCGACGACAACGGCCTCGGCACATCGTCGCGAGCGCGCAAGCTTTCAGCGTTGCGGCAGTTCTTCAAGTTCCTGGTCGCCGAAGACCTGATCGACGAAGACCCGGCGCATGGGCTGACCGGTCCGCGCAAGACGGCAAGCCTGCCAAAGATCCTCTCCGTCGCCGAGGTGGACCGGCTTCTCGATACGGCTAAGGCGCGCACGCGTGACATCAAGGGTCGCGATCTCGTCCGTGCACTGCGGTTGCACGCCTTGCTTGAGCTTTTGTATGCGACGGGCATGCGCGTCACCGAGTTGGTGTCGCTGCCGCGCACGGTGCTCGCTGGCGACGAGCGCGTCTTCACGATCACGGGCAAGGGTGGCCGCGAACGCCTGGTGCCGCTGAACTCGTCCGCCCGCGCGGCCCTCGCGCGTTACCTCGACGTCGGCCGGGACCCTGCCGACGGCGTTGCGCCGATGCTCAAGACGAAGTGGTTGTTTCCGTCGAAGGCGGCTGGTGGATATCTGACGCGCCAGCGCTTCGCACAGGAGCTGAAGGAGTTGGCGGCGTCTGCGGGGCTCGATCCGGAGCGGGTATCGCCGCACGTTTTGCGTCATGCCTTCGCTAGCCACTTGCTCGATCGCGGCGCCGATCTGCGCGCCGTCCAGCAGCTGCTCGGGCACGCCGACATCTCGACGACGCAGATCTATACGCACGTGCTGGAGGAGCGGTTGCGCCGTTTGGTGCTCGACCATCATCCACTTGCGAAGCGATTGGCCGGGCCTTGAACCGCGCGTCTTGCATCGTGCCCGGCAACTAACCATTTCTAGTTTCGCCGTACCGTTGAACCGTGGAGTCATGTGTCTTGAAACAGCTTGCCTACGCGACGATCGCCCTGCTCATTCCAGGTGGCATCGCCAGTGCCAACCAGATCAATACCGGCGGCGCGCAAGGCGCATATCACACGACGTTTTGCCCAGCACTCGAGACTCAGCTTTCAAGGGCGAAGTTCGATCACAAGTGCACGCCTTCCGAGGGCACGGCCGACAACATGAGCCGGGTCGCCGCTGATCCGCGCCAGATCGGCTACGGCCAACTCGATATCTTCGCACTGGAAGCTCCAGCGTTAGGCGGCACAAAGACCTTCACGAAACTGCGCGGCGATGATGTGCGCGAATGCGTGTTTGCGGTGACGCGCAACCGGGAGATCACTAACTTCGGCGACATCGCCGTCAACGCCCCACGTTTGCGTTTCATCCTGCCACCGAAGACGTCAGGGAGCGCCGGGACGTTCCGCTTCTTGCAACAGGCCGACACCGAGGGTGTGGCCAAGGCGAAGAGTGTCGAGAACGTTGCGAACGCCGACGAAGCGATCAAGCTGGCGCTGTCGGCCGACGATACGGTGGCTTTCTTCGTGCAGTTCCCCGATCCCAACAACGCCCGCTTCAAGACCATCCAAGCGCAAGGCGGACACCTCGTGCCGGTTTTGGACCGCGCGATCCTGCGTCAACAGATTGATGGGCAGAAGGTTTACTTCGCGCAGGAAACCCAGGTCCTCAATGCGAAGTGGATGAAGAGTGGACAGAAGGTCGTCACCGCCTGCACGCCGCTGGTGATTTTCACCGGTACGCCCGATCGCGTGACGAACGATAAGGCACGGCAGGACCACAAGGACATGATCGCGACGGTGCAAGCCCTGAAGGTCGACGCGTTGCTGCCGCGGGAAGGTCTGTTCTCCAAAGTTTGGCGCCGCACGCGTGAGCTTTCAGGCCAAAGCGTCGAGAAGCTCGTGCAGATCTCGGAGACCGCTCGCGAGAAGGCGCAGCCGATGATGGAGCGCGCGAAGGAACTTGGCGGCGAGGCGATGGAGAAGGCGCGCGAGGCGGCCGAAAAAGCCAAGGAAGCCGCGAAGAAGGCCATGGAGCCAACCCCAACCGAGCCGCCCAAGCCGCAATAATTTTCGTCCGGGGAAAACTGTGGCCGCCTTCGGCAGCAAGGATCGCGCTTGTCGGGTGCCAATAGCGCGCTTGCGCGTATTGCACCACGGATACCCACCGCGCGACCGGAATCGTTGTGTCCCCGCGACCGGAATCGCTGCGTCGCAATACGCTGACGCTATTGCGACCTACGGCACCGCGCTCA
>JANOOW010000302.1:0-4082 GCA_031421555.1 Hyphomicrobiaceae bacterium
TCCGCCGAGAACGGACTTGGTGCAGGTCGATGATTTGCGCTTCTCCGTGGAGGGGGTGACCGCGGGATTGTTAGCGCCGGTTTTACCACGATGATCGCGAGTATTCGCCGCAACGGGCCTAACGTAAGGCTTGTTTGTCGAGAGCGCCGGTGTGGTGGACGATCTTACATCCTGTGATTTGCCCCGTTGCGCATGGGACGGCGCAGGCGCGAGCAACAGCAGGCATAGCGTGGCGATGGTGATGGCCAGAAAATTTAGCGATCGCATTTTATTCTCCCTTTGTTGGGGCGCGACCAACAGGGATCGGGGGGCTGCATCTAGCGTAAGCGCGTTCACCACGATTCCTCCGTTGCGTCAGCCGTAAGTTGCGTCGGCCGTAATTATTGATCTGACCCCAACCACACGCCGCTCGCCTCCCCCAAACAGAGGAGAAGGAAGAATTCATTTGTGAGGGTGGGTAAGTGTCGCTAACGAAACCTCGCTAGCAAGCGAGCAGCCGATTGGTATAGCCGCCAACGAGATCGACGAGCTCACTTGGCGAGTATGGGCGGTGTTGTTGAACACCTGCCCAAATGCGAGCGCACCGTGCTCTCGGCCATGCCTGAAGCCGATGCTGGCGTTGACACCGCAGCCTTTCGCGATCGCTCCTTAACGGGGCAAACGCCCTATCAGAGCTTTTTTCATTTCATGGCGCTTTTGCTGGATATTTGAACTGCGGGCTGGGGCATTGGTCTTACTGATCTCTTTTTTCACCATTCCAGATGAACTCGATGGTTTCGCGGCGGCACGGGATTGCTGCGCGTCGGCTGGTAAGGGCCACACGCACATCGCGGCGATGATAACGACAGCAATTCTCATGTAACTTTCCTTCAATTCGCATTGCAGTTCGCATTTGCGAAGAGCACATTTTACCGCGGCGACGCGTCGCTCGCCTCCCCCAATCCGATGAGATTAAGAGATTCTTCGGCGCTTCTGAAAGATTATTTCAGCTTTTTAGGCGAGCAGCCGATTGGTATAGCCGCCAACGAGATTGACGAGTTCGGCTTGGCGGGTATGGCCGGTCTTGTTGAACACCTGCCTCAAATGCGAGCGCACCGTGCTTTCGGCAATGCCTAGAGCTAATGCCGCATCAATAACACCGCCGCCTTTCGCGATCGTCAGCAAGACCCTTAATTCCTGGGGCGTCAGTTTAAATGTCTTTGCGATCACCTCCGGCGCGGAAGGTGCTTGATTTGAGGCTTTATGAACGAAGATCGCCGCCATGGCTTCATACGGCACACCGGCTCGTTTTCGTGCACGCGACGAAAGCGGAAGGACATGGGCGACATAGCGTTCACCCTGCGCGGACGTGAGCGGCAGCGCAATCCCCTTGGAACCGAGCGCGGCCTCTCCGTTCTTCAGGGAAATAAAAACCTCGTGCAAATCCTGGCTTGCTCGCCGATCGTTTGCGGCCAGACGACCATCGACCATTCGCAGCATATCGTTCGACGCAAGCGCCGTATGGCCCGCGGCATTGGCGTGGACAATGCGACCCTTCGAGTCGACCAGGAACATGGCTGCCGCAAGGCCATCCAGCGTGTCGGCGAAAGTCGCGGCCGCTTGGGTTTTGGTCTCAATGACCTTGCCGATCAGCACCGCTCTCCGCAGGTGTGGATGGATAGCGCGCATACGTTCGCGCGCCGCATCATCGAAAAAACCGTCGCGCTCATGGCGGAAAACGGAAACCGCAGCCGTACTTGTTGATGATTTTTCGAGAACCGAAATGGTATTATCAATCAAACCCTGCGGTCTGACCCATTCCTTGTAAAACCGCGTTTCAATAAATTCTTGATGCGGGATGATCTGCGAGCTACTGACAACCTCCCCAACATCAAGACACGCATAGGTTAAGTCGAAGGGATCGAACTGGATATACTTATTGAAGTAGAGTTGGATGTATTTGGGTTCAGTGCCGAATGAATAATGAATATTTCCTGTTTTGTGGACCGAATCCCGTGAAAAAATTCCGGCTGCGTCTCCGCCAATAAAACCAGCAATCTTTGCAAGCGCCGATTCCCAACGCGACGAGTCTAGCGCCGCGTCGTAGATATCGCCTACCAGGGCCAGCGCCGTCTCGGCATCACTCATCTATAGCTTCTGTCCGTGGAGCATATCGGGACTTTATTAGACCATATTGAATTCACAGCGAATAGCTGAAAAGTCAATGTGAGCAAGCCAAGCCTCCCTGCTCGCCAAGCTCCCGGTCATACTTCAGCACCGCCTGCAACGCTCCATCGCTTGCAGCACTGCTCCTTCGGGTGCCGCATGTCGACGGCGAAAAACACCCCGCTAGGCAAGACGTTGCGCGAATTCGGCATTACGGTTTCGGCACAGGCTTGCTGGCAGGTCCTGGCTGTGCCGGAGCTTCCCTACGAATGCGCTCAGCTTCTTTCTCCGCCACCTGATCCAACTTGGACTTGAAGGTCGGCGCGTTGGTGAGCTCCTCCTTCTTGATGTCCATCGAGAGGTCTACCGAGCCATCGGGATCTGGCGAAATTTTTAGACGATCGAGCTTCAGAGCCACGCTTTTTTCGCCTAGGCCGAGAAAACCGCCGACGCCGATTACAAATCCTTCGACAGTTTTTGCGTCCTTACTGAGAACTAGATCACTGATGCTGCCAATCTTGGCTTTATCGGGAGCATAGACCGTTTGGCCAATGAGATCCTTTCCCAGCATTGTGCTCTCTTCCTGCACCAAAATCTGCCCGGGCACAGGGGTAGTAACCTTCGGTTGCTCGACGGCTGGGGCACGTTGCGCAGGTGCTATCTGCGCCAAGGCGGGGGAAGCTGGGGCAAGAGCGAGCATCAAGGTAGTCAGACTTGCCGCTGTTTTGATCTTCATGATGTCCTCCAATGGTTGATAACCGAATGTCAAAAGCGAAATTAAACCCAGAAAACCGACTGTTGATACAAAACGCCGCTGGGTTAAAATTGGTTGCCCATTGCGAACGTATTCGAATAAAATTGATGGACAACGGACGTCCTTTTCCTTTGCCGCGGCCTAGCGCCCTGGCAAGCGCCCCAATTTGACCCTGCAGTTGCGAGCTTCCTCGCATGAGCGCATACGCGGCGATGCGATCAGGCTCCTTGCCGGTAAGATTGGTGGGCAGCCCCATTGTGCATCCGCACCGGCCCGTAGGATGGGTCAAGCGCAGCGCGCGACCTCTTGGGAATCCCTTTAGGGGACCCAACGCGGCTAATACCGTCCGTGGATGTTGGGTCGCGCAAATGCTTGACCCAACATACGTAGCAACGGCTACGGGTTGCGGGATGCGGGACCGGTAATGGGGGGGTGTCGGTGTTGCACTGCCGCCGGCCCGTAGGTTGGGTCAAGCGAAGCGCGACCCAACGCACACCCACCGCCCGCAGATGTTGGGTCGCGCAAATGCTTGACCCAACCTACGTAGCAACGGCTACGGGTTGCGGGATGCGTTGGGTTCGAAGGATCGGTGAGCCGACTTAGGTCAACGGCAACTGAACCCAGGTTTCGTCGAGCTTGGTGCCGGCTGCGCGCAATATCTTGGCGATCGGGCAATAGCGGCCGAGTTCGGATTTGATGTGATCGAGCTGCGCGGGCGTTGCGTCGCTGCGCACGGTGATCGTCAACGCCACGTGTGGAAAAGGCACCTCGATCTCGGCTTCGAGCGCGGCACCACGGCGGTCGAGCTTGGCATGTGCCTCGACCTTCACATCGCGGAACATGACGCCTTCGCGGGCCGCAATTCGCGACGCGACGACGTTGGTGCAACCGATGAGCGAGGCCATCAAAGTCTCGGTCGGCGTCAACCCCATGTTGGTGCCGTGACGCGCAAGCGGTTCGTCGATCAGAACCGAAACGTCCCGCGTCGTCACGCAGGTACGGGCCGCCGTTTCACCGGTTCCGGTCAAATGCTGATCGATAAACGTCTTGGCGACGATTTCATTCAATGGGTAACTCGTTTAGAAGAGTGGGTGCGGAGCTTTGGGGCTCAGCGCGATTGGACGGTAAAGCGGTAAGGCCGTCAAGCGTTCGCGGGAGAGCACCGCGATCTGCCGCGGCACCA
>JANOOW010000303.1:0-6690 GCA_031421555.1 Hyphomicrobiaceae bacterium
GGATAGCGTGTTTATCATAGCGGCAGCGGCAAATATCTTGGCGGCCGTGCTGGCGCTCTTCGTGCTGAAGCCGTGGCGTGCACGCGTCATAAGCCGGTCGGTAGCAAACTAGCGAGCAAGCGTATAACCGAGGCGTAATGGCTTTTGCCGTTGCGCCTTCCTTCTCGCAGCAAACTCGATTGATACATCATAAGCGACGTGAAAAAGGGGACCACAGCTCAGCTGAGGTCCCCTTTTTTGATGCTCGAAGCTTAGCGGGCGGCCGTAGGCCCGTCAGTTTGCCTTAGGTGCCAGGTCTTGCAGCGAGGGCGGAGGCTTGGTCACGTCGACCATCCCACTATTCACTGGTGGCACCGCAGCTTGAGCTGGCGCCGCAACTGCTTCAGCGGGCACGGCAGCCGGAGGTGGCGTGGCCGCTTGCGGTTGCGGCTCTGCCCCAGCAGGCGGAGGCGTAATCGCCGGTGGCATCGCCGGGGTGCTTGGCGGCGCCGTCAAGCCTGGAGGCGGCGAGCCGAATGACGGCGGCGGACCAAACGGCGAGCCGAGGCCGCCCGGAATTCCGGGAAGACCGCTACCACCACCGAACGCCGGGATCTTGATCTCGATCTTCGACGTGTCGATGTCAGGGGCGGCCGTCTTGTAGTGCATCACCATCTGCGGGAATGCAATCACGAGCCCGACCATGATGCACTGGATGATTACGAACGGCACGGCGCCCCAGTAGATCTGTCCCGTTGTGACGGGCTCCATCTTCATGCCGGTGACTTTATCGTTGTACGGCTCCTTCGGCGCCACCGATCTTAGATAGAACAGCGCAAATCCGAATGGCGGATGCATGAAGCTCGTCTGCATGTTGACGCCGAGGATGACGCCGAACCAGATTAGGTCGATGCCGAGTTTCTCAGCCGCCGGTCCGAGCAGCGGCACGATGATGAATGCCAACTCGAAGAAGTCGAGGAAGAAGGCGAGCAAGAACACCATGATGTTGACGAAGATCAGGAAGCCGACCTGGCCGCCTGGTAACGATGTCAACAAATGCTCTACCCAGATGTGTCCGTTCACGCCGTAGAACGACAGTGAGAAGATGCGTGCGCCGATGAGGATGAACACCACGAAAGCGGAGAGCTTGGCGGTGGCCTCCACTGCGGAGCGCAGTAGCGCGATGTTGAAACGCTTCGGATCGTTATCGAGCCAGCGTTTGAACATCGCCAGCAGGATCGAGCCGGTTGCACCCATGGCACCACCTTCGGTCGGCGTCGCAACACCGATGAAGATCGTACCCAGCACGAGGAAGATCAGGAACAGCGGTGGCACCATGACGAAGGTGACTTGCTGCGCCATCAGCGACAGGAAACGCAAGCCGGTGACCTTGGCGAGGATCCAATTCACCACGGCTGCCGCGAAGGCAAAGACGATGCCAACGCCCATGCAGAGGATGACGAATTCGGCGCCGTTGTACGTAGTGCGCTGCATGACGGTAACGCCGACAATAGTGGAAATAACGGTCAACAGTAGCAACGACAGCAGGCCGCGCTCGTCGCCGCCCTTGACCAAGGCCTGGGGCAAACGAATGACGCCGATCACCAGAGCGACGAAGGCGATGACCTTGAACACCAGTAAGATGAGGGCAAGCACCTCGAGCTTGAATCCGCCACCGAAAGTCGACGCGTACAAGTCCTGGCCGACGAAAAAAGCACCGAGGGCTGCCAGGGGGATCAGCAGCAGGCTGCTGACGCGCGAAAGCAAGTCGCGCATTCTCGGCGAAGGCTCTTTGAAAAGCAGAGCCTCCTCCGGCAGGCCTGGGCCTGACGCTGGATATAGAGTCGTAATCAACCAAATATAGACGGCGTACAAACCAGCGAGGACAATGCCAGGCACGAACGCGCCTTCATACATGTCACCGACGGACCGGCCGAGCTGATCAGCCATCACGATCAAAACGAGCGACGGCGGAATGATCTGCGCGAGCGTGCCAGAAGCTGCGATCACGCCCGATGCGACGCGCCGGTCGTAACCGTAACGAAGCATGATCGGCAGCGAAATCAGACCCATCGAGATGACCGATGCGGCGACGACGCCTGTCGTTGCTGCGAGCAGTGCACCGACGAAGATCACGGCATAGGCCAAGCCACCTTTGATGGTACCGAAGAGCTGGCCGATGGTGTCGAGAAGATCCTCGGCCATGCCTGATCGTTCGAGAACCAGCCCCATGAGCGTAAAGAACGGGATGGCGAGCAACGTGTCGTTACTCATCACACCGTAGATACGCTCAGGCAGCGACTGCAGGAGCGGCCAGGAAAGGTTGATCGCGCCTTTGGATAATGGAGCGAGCTCGACACCGATAATGAAGAATAGGAGACCGCAAGCTCCCAGCGAGAAGGCGACTGGATAGCCAAGCAGTAGAAACAGCACAAGCGAGGCGAACATTATCGGCGCCATGTTCTGCGCTATGAATTCAGCCATAAGGGCTAGCTCCAACGTAATCTTGAGAAAGGGGGGAAGGATTAGTGTCTGGCAGCGGCGGCTGCCTTAGTGGCGGCGGCGTGTTTATCCGCCTCCTCCGCAAGTGTTTTCACGAGCCGTTCAGCCTCTGCCTCGGCTGCCGCATGGTGACCGCCGCCAGATGACGTGTCCTCCAACATCCCCTTCATGATCGCCCGGCGCTTGATGAGCTCGGAGATCCCCTGCGCGAGAAGCAGAAAGAAAGCCAATGGGACTAAGAATTTTGCGGGGAACACCGGCAAGCCGCCCGCGTTAGTCGACTGCTCGTTCTGCATGAGCGAACGATAGAAGAAGGGCACACCCGTATAGAGCATGACGAGGCAAATCGGCACGATGAAGAACCAATGGCCGATGATGTCGATCCAGTTGCGGGCGCGCTTCGACAGTAGCGAGTTGACGATGTCGATGCGGATGTGTTCGTTGACCAGCAACGTCCAAGGCGCGCAGAGCAGAAACACGGCTCCGAACAGGATCCATTGAATCTCGAGCCAGGAATTGGATGAGATGTTGAACACCTTGCGCACGATAGCGTTAGCCGCAGAAATCAGTACGGCGAGAAGGATCATCCAAGCGACGTTGCGTCCGATCCACGTGTTTACCCGGTCGATGGTCTGACTGACTGCCAGCGACGGCCGCAAGAATGCGATAACAGTGATTAGCGCGGTCACAATCAAAGCCCAGGAGGCTACGAGCGCCGCGGTGCCGGCTCCGCCGGTCAGGTTCTGCAATAGCCAGGCATCTGCTTTCATAATTCCTCCGGGGACAGTCACGGTTGTTCCGCGATGCTTGCTTATCGCATAACGTATAGACCGGGCGGCGCCGCGACCGCTAGGCTCTGATCGAGAACTATGTGACGAAGTTTTGACGCGGGACCAGCACTAACCTCGAAAAATGGTTCACACGAGTCACGTTCGCGGCCATATGAAGCGCGGAAGACACAACTACTGTCACGGAGCATGTTCGTATGGCTGCAACTCCAGCTCAAGTCCTCGAGGCGTTGCGCCGGATCAAGGGCCCCGATCTCACGAGCAATATCGTCGAGCTCGGCCTGGTCTCCGACGTTCTGATCAAGGAAGGCCGTGCCTATTTTTCGATCACTATCGAGCCTGCGCGCGCGACCGAACTTGAACCGCTTCGAAAAGCTGCAGAGACAGTCGTCGCGCAGGTAGCGGAAATAACCAGCGTAACCGCAGTGCTGACGGCACAATCTTCCGCGGCGCGAGGCGGGGCCCCGGCCGAGCATCCGCGTGTCGCGCAAGCGCGAGCCCAAGGCAGAGCCGGAGATGGCGCGAAGCCTGCATCTGCTCCCATTGTCCAAAAGCGGGGTACGGACGTTCCGGGCGTGAAGCATTTGATCGCGGTCGCCTCGGGGAAAGGCGGGGTTGGCAAATCGACGACCGCCGTTAACCTCGCACTTGGCCTGCAAGCGATCGGCTTGAAAGCCGGCATTCTCGATGCCGACATCTACGGCCCCTCGCAACCACGCCTCCTCGGAATTTCAGGCCGGCCAGAATTGGCGGCCGGCAAAACGCTGAAGCCGATGGAAGGCTACGGCCTCAAAGTCATGTCGATGGGCTTTCTCGTTGACGAAGGCACACCGGTCGTATGGCGTGGTCCAATGGTGGTATCCGCGCTGAACCAGATGCTGCGTGAAGTCGCTTGGGGTTCTCCTGGCGATGAACTCGATGTGCTCGTCATCGACATGCCGCCTGGCACCGGTGACATTCAGCTGAGCATTGGACAGCAGGTGCCACTATCCGGCGCCATCATCGTGTCGACACCGCAGGATTTGGCTTTGATCGATGCACGCAAGGGCCTTGCGATGTTCCGGCAAGTCAACGTGCCGATCCTCGGTATCGTAGAGAACATGAGCTTTTTCCTGTGCCCCAAATGCGGTGAGCGATCCGACATTTTCGGCCATGGCGGCGCCCGTGACGAGGCAACGAAGCTCGGCGTGCCCTTTCTCGGTGGCGTGCCCTTGCACATGGATATTCGCGCGACGTCAGACAGCGGCAAGCCGATCACCGCGACGGCGCCGGATGGCATACATGCAGGCATCTATCGCGATATCGCCGCCAAGGCGTGGGCGGAGATGCACGCGGCACGCGGCCAGCGCATCGAGCCGCCACAGCTCACGCTCAGCCCGGCGAAGGATGCCCTGACGGTCACGTTCGCGGGCGGCGAAACGTACGATCTATCGGCCGAAATGCTGCGCGTCATGAGCCCGTCGGCGGAAGTGCAAGGTCATTCGCCGGATCAGCGCGTGACGGTGGGGCGGAAGCGCAACGTAAAAATTTCAGATTTAGAACCGGTCGGCAACTACGCCGTGCGCATTAAGTTCGACGATGGCCATTCGACAGGCCTGTTCGCGTGGACGTACTTGCGCCTGCTCGGGCTCGAAAAAGACAAGCGGTGGGCGGCATATCTGCGCGAGCTGGAGCAAAAAGGCTTGAGCCGCGGATGAATCGAGCCGTTTGCATCCGTTACCGGGTGCGAACGAGCTTTCTGCCGATCAATCCTAGGATTTCGTGCGCACCTTAAGTGCTTTCGCGCTCCGGCCCGATACGATCGCCTTGTCTGTGACGGCTTGAGCGTAGGCTGGCAATGCGAACGCTGCGTTATGACCGGCCGGCGTCCAATATTTCAGACCGCTGATGCCGCGCTTTTCGGCCCGCTTGCCGAGCTTCTTTGCCGACAGCTCAAGCAATTCCCCATCGTCCGACGCCCAATTCAGCGCGAACGGACCACCGAAATAACAGGGTTGGGTGCACATGTAGGGTGCCGCGTGATCGAACAGGGAGGCGAAAATCCCGGTTGTCCCAAACAGGTGCTCGGGAAATAGGAACGGCAGCCCGTTTTGTGTAACAAGAACGCCACCATCCTTCAGCGCGCGCTTGCAATCGGTGAAGAATTCGCGCGTGTGCAAAACTGCGCTTGGTCCAATCGGCTCCGACGAATCCACGATAATCGCATCGAAACGCTCAGTCGTATCGGCGACGTACTTCAAGCCGTCAGCGATGACGATGTCGGAGCGCGGATCATCGAAGCAACCATTGGCGATTTCCGGGTAGTGCTCGAGTGCGGTATCAACGACGGTGCGATCGATTTCGCACAGCGTTGCCTTGGTAATCGATGGATGTTTCAAGACTTCGCGCAGCACACCTCCGTCGCCACCGCCGACCACAAGCACGCGCTTCGGTTTGCCGAGCGCCATCAGCGGCACGTGTGCCATCATCTCGTGGTACACGAACTCATCGGACGTCGTGAGCTGGCAAACGCCGTCGAGCATGAGAACCGTGCCCCACGTCTCGTTGGTAAAGATGACCAGATGCTGATGCTCGGTCTTGACTTCGTGCAGAACCTTGTCGGCCTTCAACTTCACGCGCCAATGAGGATGAAACGTCTCCTCGACCCAACGTTCCTTTGCCATGCCGATCTCTCCAAGATTGAAGAAGCGCGCACCGTAGGTACGGTACGCGCTATTTCATTTCAACCGATAACCCACGGCATCTAGCCGGTGGGGATCTTGTCAGGCAGCCTTCCGGGCCTTGGTCTTCTCAGGCGCCGCTACACGAACCGGTGCCTTCCGCTCGGATGCAGCCTTCCAGTTCAACTGGTCGAGCTCTTCACCGCGCTTGTGCGCCTTAACGACGACGTCACGGGCTTCAAAAGCTTCCCGCAGCACTTCGATTGCGAGCTCGGGCTTGGCTTCACCGCACATGAAGATATCGAGTGCAGCGTAGTCAGCCTCCGGCCAGCTGTGAATGCTGATGTGGCTTTCCGAAAGCACGGCCACGCCAGAAACGCCACCATTCGGTGTGAAATGGTGGAGATGGATGTGAAGCAACGTTGCGCCCGCGACTTCCACGCAGCGCTTCAACGTCCGTTCGATGTGCTTGAGGTCATCAAGCCGACGGGCACCAAACAGATCGATGATCAGATGGTTACCGGCGAACCGAACGCCATCGCGTTCGATAAAAAAGTCTTTCCTGTCTTCATGCGACTGCACGGAGCCAGTGTCGTGCGCGACGTGCGCAACGGTGGCATAATCTTCCTCTTGGGCGGTGCTTGAACGAGTCAAGTCCATCCCCAATTGGAAGAGAGTATCGGCGTAAGCCATAGGACCCTCCCCAACCAGTAGATAGATGTGACCCGCTCGATCCTTACCTTTGGGGTTTCCGGCAGACC
>JANOOW010000304.1:0-2661 GCA_031421555.1 Hyphomicrobiaceae bacterium
GCAGGTTGTTCGCCTTTGCCCGTTCCAGGATCGAATAGGTCACACGATTGAGCGTCGCCCGCGACATGGGTTCATTGGCCTCATAGCGCGACGGCAGCAGATAGCGCGAATTGCCGGCACAGGTTTTCAGCGCGACCAGGATGTCGAGGGATTGCCTGGACAGATAGACGTTGTGTGCCTTGGCGCGCTTCATACGCTCCTTCGGTATGGTCCAAACGGCCGCCTCGAAGTCGACCTCATCCCACGTCGCATCCTGAAGCTCGCTTTTGCGCACCATGGTCAGAAGCACCAATCGCAATCCAAGTCGGATGGTCGGCAACGTCGGTACGTGCTCAAGCTGAGTGAACACGATGCGAATTTCGGCGGGGGACAATGAGCGATCCTTGGGCACGAAGGTCGCGATCGACGCCGGCCCCACTTCGTCGGCTGGGTTCGCGACCTTGTCGCCATGCAGGATCGCGAAACCGAAGATCTGCTTGATGATATCGCGGACATGAATAGCGGTCGCCGGCGCGCCGCGATCTTTGACCTTGCCGCACAGCGCCCGCAGATCGTCGGGCGTGACTTCGGTCAGCTGACGGTTCTTCCACGCCGGTAAGATGTCGCGGTCGAAGATGGCTTTGCGCATAGCACGCGTGCTGTCGGCCATGCGCGCCTCCTGAAACCACCGCTTCCCCGCAGTCGCGATGGTTGGGGCGACCTCGGCCCGACGCTTTTGGCGCTGCTTTTCCTGAGCGGGTGAGTGGCCCTCTTCGACGAGCTTCCGGGCGACCAGGCAGCGTTCGCGGGCCTCCGACAAAGTCAGTCCGCCGGTCCCGTACACGCCAAGCGACAAAGTCTCACGCCGGCCATGCAGACGATAGTCGTAGCGGAAACAGACGGCGCCGGAGGGCAGGACCGCGACGTACATACCGTCACGGTCAGCAACCTTATAAGCTTTCTCTTTTCGTTTCAGACGCTTAATAGCGACGTCGGTGAGCATGATCGGGCTCCGGATTGGCACAAATTCCCATCCCGCACGCTCACGATACCGTCAGCTGTTCGCGCTTGGCGGCGATCCATGACGATAGGTGACGGAGCAATATATTATATTTTTCAGATAGTTGGACTGACTCTATCGATAGACCGCGAAACACCGCGAAAGCACCGGAATCACTCCCACTCGATTGTGCCGGGTGGCTTTGAGGTGATGTCGTAGACTACGCGGTTGATGCCCTTCACCTCGTTGATGATGCGCGTTGCGGCGCGTCCGAGAAAGCCGTGATCGAAGGGGAAATAATCGGCGGTCATACCATCGGTGGACGTGACGGCGCGCAAGGCGCAGACGTGATCGTACGTGCGGCCGTCGCCCATGACGCCGACGGTGCGCACCGGTAGCAGCACTGCGAACGCCTGCCAGATGGTGTCATAGAGGCCGGCCTTGCGGATCTCGTCGAGGTAGATGGCATCGGCCTTGCGCAAGGTGTCGAGTTTCTCCTGCGTGATCGCGCCGGGTATGCGGATCGCGAGGCCGGGACCGGGGAAGGGATGCCGGCCGACGAAATGTTCGGGTAAACCAAGTTCGCGGCCGAGGGCGCGTACTTCGTCCTTGAACAGTTCGCGCAACGGTTCGACGAGCTTCATGCGCATGGCGGCCGGCAAGCCGCCGACGTTGTGGTGCGACTTGATGGTCACCGATGGGCCGCCGGTAAACGATACGCTTTCGATCACGTCCGGGTAGAGCGTGCCCTGCGCCAAAAATTCGACTTCGCCGAGCTTGTGCGATTCACGTTCGAACACGTCGATAAAGAGCCCGCCGATAATTTTGCGCTTGGCTTCAGGATCTGAAACACCATCGAGTGCCGCGATGAACTGTTGGCCGGCATCGACGTGTACCAGCGGAATGTTGAAACTGTCGCGGAACAGGCGGACGACTTGGGCTGCTTCGTCCTGCCGTAACAATCCGTGGTCGACGAAGATGCAGGTGAGCTGGTCGCCAACCGCCTCGTGGATGAGCTTGGCTGCGACCGCGCTGTCGACGCCGCCGGACAGCCCGCAGATCACCTTTGCCTTGCCGACGCGCTCGCGGATGCGGGCGATCTCGGCGGTGTGGAAGTGCTGCATCGTCCAGTCGCCGGGGATGCCGGCGATCTTCCGCACGAAGTTGCCGAGCAGCGCGGCGCCGCGCGGCAAGTGCACGACTTCGGGATGGAACAACACGCCGTAGTGGCGCGCGACGTCGTTGGCGATCACGGCGAACGGCGCATTGTCGGATACCGCGACGGCACGAAAGCCTGCCGGCAATTGGGTGATCTTGTCGCCGTGGCTCATCCACACGTGATCGCGCGTGCCCTTCGGCCAAAAACCTTCGAACAGCGGGCAATCGTCGATGATCTCGATATCGGCGCGGCCGAACTCCGCCGCATGTCCGCCTTCGACCTTGCCGCCGAGTTGCGCCACCATGGTCTGGTTGCCATAGCAGATCCCAAGGATCGGCAATCCGGATGCGAAGATCGCTTGCGGTGCGCTGGGCGCTCTATCCCAGTAGACGCTGCTCGGTCCACCCGACAGGATGATCGCTTTCGGCGACAAGCGCGCGAGGGCTTCGTCGGCTTTGTTGTACGGCACTATTTCCGAATGGACGCCTTGCTCACGCACGCGCCGCGCGATCAACTGCGTAAC
>JANOOW010000305.1:0-11864 GCA_031421555.1 Hyphomicrobiaceae bacterium
TGGAACGTAGCGACGAGGCGGCCAGTTAGCGCCGTGCCGCTCTCGATCTCTTCCAACGGGTAGTGGAAATATTCCTCCCCGTTCTCGGGGGATATTCTCCGTTCGCAAGGCCCCGTGACGCGGTGAACCCCGCCGAAAAGCCAGCGATCGCGCTCGGCGAGCTTTATAAGCGAGAAAACAAACGGTCGCTCGAAGTTGCGTTGGGTTTGATACCGTTGCCATTCGGGGAAGCCGCCCGAGGCGAACAGGTCGAGTCTGAAGTGCGCACCGCGATCGCTCGCCAGATGCAACTTGGTCTTGTTTGGCTCGAGCTCGGGCACGAGCAGTCGGATCATGTCGAAGGTGCGCATAGGCATCGGTCCGTTGGAGGCAATGCAGAGTGCCTCAGTTTAGCCGGACAAGGTTGATTTTGGGTTGATAGAGCGGACTTCAGATAGAGTTTTCGCGCTTTCCGCTACCCCGGCTGCTACCCCAGAGCCAAAACAGCATGCTCCACGCATCCTGCTAAAACGGCCTAAGCGCCTGATCCGACTCTGAGATCCGATGGTGGGCGGTATAGGGATTGAACCTATGACCCCACCCGTGTGAAGGGTGTGCTCTACCGCTGAGCTAACCGCCCGGACCAGCCGCCCTTATGGAAGCCGATGCGCGCCTGTGTCAAGCAGATGGGCGTCAGCCCTTGGGCAACGCTCGCGCTTTTGTTTGCTTAAGCCGTGCCTTAAGAGCTAAAGCTTCGCCTCGAAACGCCCAACACGCGCAGGAGGTAACGAGTGCTTTGCCTTTGTGCTCGATTTCCAGAAAGGCAACCTCGCCATGACCATCGCCGCCACCAACCAGGGTGACACCGGATTTGCCGGCATGGCGAACGCCATTCGCGGGCTAGCCATGGATGCCGTGGAGGCCGCGAAGTCCGGTCATCCGGGCATGCCGATGGGCATGGCCGATGTCGCGACCGTGCTGTTCGGCGAAGTGATGCGCTACGATGCTGCCGATCCCGCGTGGCCAAATCGCGACCGGTTCGTGCTGTCGGCGGGTCACGGCTCGATGCTGCTCTACGCGCTGCTGCATCTGACTGGTGCGCCGGGCATGGATATCGGCCAAATCAAGAAATTCCGGCAGCTGGGCGCGAAGACCGCGGGGCATCCCGAATATGGTCACGCGGCGGGCATCGAGACGACCACCGGACCGCTTGGTCAGGGCATCGGCAACGCCGTCGGCATGGCGCTCGCCGAACGCATCTGGAATGCGCGGCTCGGATCGGATGTGATCGAGCATCACACCTACTGCATCGTGGGCGATGGCTGTCTCATGGAGGGCATCAGCCACGAGGCGATCGGGCTTGCGGGACATCTGGGTCTCGGGCGCTTGATCGTGCTGTTCGACGACAACGGCATATCGATCGACGGGCCGACCAGTTTATCGACGTCGGAAGACCAGATCGGCCGCTTCAAGGCAGTGGGCTGGAACACGCTGGCGATCGACGGGCACGACCCGGCAGCGATCCGCGCGGCACTGACGAAGGCGAAAGCTGGCAATTCCAGACCCTGGCTGATCGCGTGCAAGACAGTGATCGGTTTCGGCGCGCCTACCAAGCAGGGCAAGAGTTCGACGCACGGATCGCCGCTGGGCGCCGACGAAATCAAGGGCGCGCGCGAGTTGCTCGGCTGGCCGCATGGCCCGTTCGAAATTCCAGCCGGCATTCAGAAAGCTTGGGCCGACGCTGGTTCGAGGGGTGCTGCCGAACACAAGGTTTGGGCGCAGCGCTGGGCCAAGGTCGATGCGACGCAGCGTGCCCGCTTCGCCGAACCGCTGTTTGCCGACGGCAAGTCCGAGCTGCAGGCTGCCGTGAAATCTGCCAAGGTCGCGTTTGCTGCCGATACGTCGAAGCGCGCCACGCGCAACTGGTCGGAATTGACGCTCGACAAGATCACGCCCGCGATGCCGGCTTTGATCGGCGGCTCGGCCGATCTCACGGGCTCAAACAACACCAAGGCCAAAAACCAAGGTGTGATCGCCAAGGAAAATTTTGCCGGCACTTACATCCACTATGGCATCCGCGAGCACGGCATGGCGGCTGCGATGAATGGCATGGCGTTGTACGGTGGCATTGTTCCTTACGGCGGCACGTTCCTCGTGTTCACCGACTATTGCCGCCCGGCGATACGCTTGTCGGCGTTGATGCGAAAGCGCGTGATCTATGTGATGACGCACGACTCGATCGGGCTTGGCGAAGATGGGCCAACCCATCAGCCGGTCGAACATCTGGCCGCACTGCGCTGCATTCCGAACCTCAACGTGTTCCGCCCCGCCGATGCGCAGGAGACGGCCGAGTGCTGGGAACTCGCAGTGCTCGCCAAGGAGACGCCGTCGATCCTCGCGCTGTCGCGTCAGGCCGTGCCGAATTTGCGGCCTGCTGCGAGCAGCGAAAACCTTTCGGCGCAAGGCGGCTACGTGATGCGGGCGGCGACGAAACGCGACGTGACGTTGATCGCAACCGGCACCGAGGTTGGGCTCGCCGTCGATACGGCCGATGCGTTGGCGAAGGCTGGCATTCATGCGGCCGTCGTATCGATGCCTTCGTTCGAATTGTTCCGCAGGCAACCTGCCTCCTATCGCGCCGACGTGCTCGGGACAGCGCCGCGGATCGCGATCGAGGCGGCGATCATGCAAGGTTGGCACGAGTGGCTGCGGCCGCAGGACAAGTTCATCGGCCTGTCCGACTTCGGTGCCTCGGCGCCTGCGCCCAAGCTCTACGAGCACTTCGGACTGACGGTCGAAAAGATCGCCGAGGCGGCAACGGCAATGATCAAGCGTGACGCCATCAAGTAGTGCCAAAGCGTTTCTCAACCTGAAAGAATTTCGTCATGCTGAAAATCTATGGCGTCTACCGTTCGCGCGCGTCGCGTAACTTCTGGCTCGCCGGTGAACTAGGCGTCCCATTCGAACAAGTGCCGGTGATCCAGTTTTACCGGTTGCCAAACCCGGACGCTGTAGACGCGCCGTTGCACTCGAAGTCGCCAGCGTTCCTGAAGGTGAACCCGGGCGGACAAATTCCTTCGATCGATGACGATGGCCTCGTCATGCATCAGTCGCTGGCGATCAATTTGTATCTGGCGAAAAAGCACGGTGGAGCATTGGCGCCAGCCAACGTCGCCGAGGACGGCCTCATGACGATGTGGACGCTGTGGGCTGCGACCGACGTCGAGCCGCACTCGATCAACGTGCTCTATAACACCATCGGCAAGCCGCCGGCCGAGCGCGATCCGAAGATCGCAGCTGTAGCGATCGAGGCACTCAAGCCGCTGTTCGCCGTGCTCGATCGTCACCTCGCCACGACCGGCTATATCGTTGGCACCCGCTTCACGGTCGCTGACATCAACGTCGCCGAAGTGATCCGCTATGCGATGCCGGCGAAGGAACTTTTCGAGGCCGCGCCGAACGTCGCCAAGTGGATTGCGGCGTGCCACGCCCGGCCGGCCTTCAAGGCGATGACGGCCAAGCGCGATGCCGAACCGGCGTGAACCCAACGTTGGCGATCAGGGCGAAGCGGCTGCGAGTGGCCTATCCTTGATTGTCGACACCACGCCGTCGGCTATCGCCGCATGACCTTCGGCGTTGGGATGAAACGCGCCGCTGTAGGCGCTCCAACTGGTCAGCTGCAGCAACCGGCCGCCGCGCAGAATCGTTTTTTCTCCGCCGTGATAGTGCGCTGCCAGGAATGCGTCGTTGGGTGTCCGAAACCAGCGCTGCGTCGACAAGTACGGCCGGAACTCGGCTGGGCGATACGGCGTCCACTGCGAACGACGGGTGCTGCCGGTCGCGTGCCGCGGCAACTTTTTATTGTTTGCCGCCCCTGTCTCCGCTTCTGATTCCGCCATGGCGCATATCCCGTGCCCGTCGAAGAGCTTATCGCGATGCGCCGTTGCGAGCGTCCAGCCAGCGTCTGACGCGGCCTTACGCATCACCGGGATGAACTCGTCTTCCATGAAGATCTCGGTCGCCCGGATCGAAGCTGTATTCATGCGCCACGCCCGCGTCAGATCCATGCCCGCGTTGCCGGCACGGCAGGCGTTGCCCTCGTGATCGAAGCCCATCTTCGGGTACGCGGTGAGGACGACGCGCCACGTCTCGGCGATGCCGGTCACATCCTTGATCGCCTCGGCGAGCGCTGCATACCGGCCCGGCAGCCGCGCGAGGTAGGACGTGGCAATGGCAGGCTTGATCTTCGGGCTCTCGCCGAACAGCTTGGCCATGCCGAGATACGCATCATCGAGCGAAGCATTGGCGACGAGCCCGCTGAAGCCGACGTCGTTGCCGCCGATCGAGAGTAGCAGCAGATCGACGTTGCGCAGGCGGTCGGCGGGTGGGCAGTTGAACAGCTTGATCTCGCGTCCGCCATTTTCGAGGCGATCGTCAACGTTGTAGTTCTTGTCGGCGAGTTCGGCTTTGCCGGATTTGCACAACGCATGTGACAACGTACTGAGTGCCGAGATGCCGTATGCCCGTTTTGCATGCGCGGGATCGCTCGCGACCGCTGGTTCGATGCGTCCCGTGTACACATTGAACAGATCGAGGATCGTCGCGCCGGTGCACGCCAAGCCGACGAACGTGACCGACTGCTGTTGCTTGGGATCGGCAACCGCCAGGTGCAGTGCGGCCCGCAACTGGTGCGAATAAAGCGAGCGATGACAATTGCGATGCACCCAGCCGGCACCTTGACGGGCGAACGCGGGGTTTCGTTCGTCCGCGTTTAGAGGCAGCCCGTCGCGCTGGGGGAAACCCGCGAACTCGTCGCGCGGATACTCGCTGCCTGAGTAGTCGACGGTGCGGCCGCGCATGAAGCTCACCGGTTTATCGGGATTGCCTTCACCGGAGCCGAAGCTATCGCCGAGGCCGACGACGAGTAGATCGACGACCTTGACCGGCAGCGTCGCGACCACGTTGCCGCTCACGGTCAGCGTGACAGCGGCGCCGGTTGGATAGGGGATCTGGATTTCGGTCAGCTTGCGGCAATCAAGGGAAGCGATGGTTTGCCCATCGATCGACCACGTGCACGGACCATTTGTGATTGGCGATTGCACGAGCACCGCGTGCGATTTCGGCAATACGTAAGCCCCGCAATCGCGATCGGCTTGCTGGTTCAACGCGTGATCGTACCAGCAGGCTTCATCCTCGACCTTGGCGTAGGCCGCGCTGGCCCAACCGCGCCCGTCGGTGTCCTTGGCCAACGCACGCTCGGCGGCGGTGATCGGCGTGGCCGCGTCGTCCAAGCCAAGGCTTTTGACCGCACGCGCATGACGGGCGGTTTGCTCAGGGTCCTTGAAGTAGCGAAACGGGTTCTTGAGCTGCCAGACGATCTGCTCCGAGGTCGCGGACTGCGCTTGTACGGGCGCAGTTAACACCGAGAGAGCGAGCCAAAACACTGAAACCAAACGACGCATCACAAACCCCCCACACACGTTTTTGCTGCTTTGAACTATTCGCCCATCAGCCCCGGCAACCAGCCTTCGTGAACCTTGCGAAGTTGATCCAAGGGAAGCGGAGCCTCGCCTTTGAGCGTGAGGCTCGCACCGCCAACCTTGCCGACGATGCGGGCCGGCAAGCCGAGTAGCCTTGCGCGTTCGGCGATCTGTTCGGCGACTTTGGGTGCGGCGGCCAGCACGTAGCGGCCCTGATCCTCACCGAACCAAGCTGCATGAGCCGGCAGCTTGCCTTCGTACGGATAGAGTTCGACGCCGTTGCCACCGGCCAACGCCATCTCGGCGATGGCGACGATCAGTCCGCCGTCGCTGCAATCGTGCACGGCCGAAACTTTGCCTTCGCGAATCAGGGATCGCACGAGGTTCCCCGCCTTGATCTCGTCGTCGAGATCGACCGGCGGTGGCGCGCCTTCCGATTTGCCGGCGATGATCAGCTGGTAGAGCGATTGGCCAAGGTGGCCTTCCTCGCGGCCGATCAGGATCAGCAGGTCGCCCGGTATTTTCACGGCGATGGTCGCGGTTTTCGAAATGTCCGGGATCAGCCCGACGCCACCGATCGCCGGTGTCGGCGGAATGCCGACTCCGTTGGTCTCGTTGTAGAGCGAGACGTTGCCCGACACGACGGGATAGTCGAGCGCGCGGCAGGCTTCGCCCATGCCCTGTACCGAGCCGACGAACTGGCCCATGATCTCCGGCCGCTCGGGATTGGCGAAGTTCATGTTGTCGGTGATGGCGAGCGGATCGGCGCCGGCGCAGATGAGATTGCGCCAGGTCTCGACCACGGCTTGCTTGGTGCCCATTGCGGGATCGGCCAGCACGTAGCGCGGTGTAACATCGCAACAGGCCGCAATCGCTTTTTGCGTGCCGTGTACGCGCACGACAGCGGCATCGCCACCCGGGCGTTGCAGCGTGTCGCCGCGCACCATCGAGTCGTACTGCTCCCAGATCCAGCGGCGCGAAGCGAGCTGCGGCGCACCCATCATCGTCTGCAAGGCACCGAGGTTGGAGTCTGGTGCGGCGACCCACTCGGGCAGAATGCGCGCGGCCGCTGGTGTCGGCACCCACGGGCGTTGGTACAACGGTGCCGAGTCGGCGAGCTTGTCGACCGGGAGATCGGCTTCGACCTTGCCCTTGTGCTTGATGATCATGCGGCCGGTATCGGTCGTCTGCCCGATAACCGCGAAGTCGAGTTCCCACTTGATGAAGATCTTCCCGGCCTCCGGCTCCGAGCCGGGCTTGAGGATCATCAGCATGCGCTCCTGGCTTTCGGAGAGCATCATCTCGTAGGCGGTCATGTTGGGTTCGCGCTGCGGCACGAGATCGAGGTTCAACTCGATGCCGACGCCGCCCTTGTCCGCCATCTCAGACGTGGACGAGGTGAGGCCAGCTGCGCCCATATCCTGAATGGCGATGATGACATCCATGGCCATCAGCTCCAGGCAGGCTTCGATCAGCAGCTTCTCGGTGAAGGGATCGCCGACCTGCACGGTCGGGCGTTTCCCGGCGGAGTTCTCGTCGAACTCGGCGGACGCCATCGTCGCGCCGTGGATGCCGTCACGACCGGTTTTCGAGCCGACGTAGACGACGGGCAAGCCGACGCCCTTGGCGGCCGAGTAGAAAATCTTGTCCGTCTTGGCCAAGCCAATGCACATGGCGTTTACAAGGATGTTGTTGTTGTAGGCCTTGTCGAAGTTGGTCTCGCCGCCGACCGTTGGCACGCCGGTCGCGTTGCCGTAGTGACCGATGCCAGCGACCACGCCCGCAACGAGGTGCTTGGTCTTCGGATGATCGGGTGCGCCGAAGCGCAGCGCGTTCAAGTTGGCGACCGGGCGCGCGCCCATCGTGAACACGTCGCGCATGATGCCGCCGACGCCGGTCGCAGCGCCCTGATAGGGCTCGATGTAGGATGGATGATTGTGGCTCTCCATCTTGAAGATGCAGGCGTCGCCGTCGCCGATGTCGATCACGCCGGCGTTTTCGCCCGGACCTTGGATCACGCACTTGCCCGTCGTCGGCAGCGTCTTCAGCCAGAAGCGCGAGGACTTGTACGAGCAGTGTTCGCTCCACATCACAGAGAAGATGCCGAGCTCGGTCATGCTCGGCTCGCGGCCCAGGATTTCCAGCAGGCGCGGATATTCGTCGCCCTTGAAGCCGTGGGCGGCAATGACTTCGGGCGAGTGTTTGGCAACGGACATGAGGCGCGGTCCTGGAAATTCTGTTCAGATTTGGCGGTTATAACGCTTACCCGATTGCCTGTCGCGTGGCGGGATGCATCGACTGGTAGTTGATTGGTGGCTATACAACTTTCTTGACGCATCGCGCTTATCGATTCCCTGCCGTTTTCGTTTTTCCCTCGAACCGAGGGGAGCGGGGCGGCCGTGTCCACGGCGGTCTTCCGCAGTTTGTAGTAGAGTGGCCAGAGCCACCCCGCTTAAACGGATTTTCCTGGGGCACCCACGCGTTGGTGAGGTTTTCGAGATTGCCAACGCGGCAATCTTCTGGCTCCCCGGTCTCACTACGGGGTCGCGCTGCCCTCCCAGAATGTCCAGCACGTCACTGGATTAATTCCCGGACCGTTTATCCCGATCCCGCACTTGGAACGCCTTCGAAGCGCGCCCCTCACGGACCGGAACATGGGTAGAATAACATGGTGCGGAGAGGCGGGGATAAGTCTGGGGTGGGGGTGATTAGACCGGGCGGAGGGAAGATCGGCGATAGGTCGAGCCGATCGCGAGAGCGCGATGGTGCGTGTGAGCGGGAAACGCCGCTGGTTGCCTGAACCAGTTTGCACTTTCTTACCCTCCCCGAGCGGGAGGAAGAAGTGCAGGGCGGCGAAAGCCGGTGCTGGCGTCAAACCAGTCGCAACCCTCCGGCATCATCACCGGGCGGCTAGGCGGCCATCAAACTCGAGGCGATGCTTTCGAACATGCGGCGGCCGTCGGTGGAGCCGAGGGCGGCTTCACATGCGTTTTCCGGATGCGGCATCATGCCGAGGATGCGGCCGGTCCCGTCGATGATGCCGGCGATATTGCGCTGCGAGCCGTTGAGGTTCGAGGCCGCATTCACCTCGCCGGTTGCGCTGGCGTAGCGAAACACGACACGGTTTTCGGCCTCGAGTTTATCGAGCGTTTCGGTGTCGGCGAAATAATTGCCATCGCCGTGCGCGACAATCACCTGCGCAACATCGCCTTGCCTGTAGCGGTTGGTGAACATCGTCGACGCGTTATCGACGCGCAGGTGCACGTCCTTGCAGATGAACTTGAGGGACGAATTGCGCAGCAGCACGCCGGGCAAAAGTCCTGCCTCGCATAGTGTCTGGAAACCGTTGCACACGCCGAGTACCGGCACGCCAGCTTTGGCCTTGGCGATGACGTCGCGCATGATCGGCGAGTGCGCGGCCATGGCGCCGGTGCGCAGATAGTCGCCGTACGAGAAACCGCCGGGCAGCACGATCAGGTCCGACTTCGGCACTTGCGTGTCGCCGTGCCAGACCATGATCGAGGGCCGGCCCGACGCATCGCTGATCGCCTCGGCGATGTCGCGTTCGCGGTTGGTGCCAGGAAATACGATAACGGCGGCGCGCATGATGCCTCGCAGGGGCAGGTGAACAATGCAGTGATCGAGCTCTAACGGGGATCGGAGGGCGCTGCAACGCGACAAGTGCGATAGTGACCACGGGTTAGGCAGTTGCTAACCAGAACCGGATGCCGTCGTGGGCTGGTCAAATGACGTACCTCCACTCTCTCGTCATGGCCGTGGAGACGGCCATCCACGACAACTCGAAATTAGCGCGGTGCGCGTGGCATGCTGCTGTTGGCGCGGCATATAATGATGGCACACCGTCCTTTTTGAAGCTCGTCGTGGATGGCCTCCTGCGAGGCCATGACGAGAATTCTGGGTAAGGGTTAGCGTGAGGCGACGGCTAGGCGCAACGCTTCAGGCCGCCAGTTCGAACGAGTAGTTTTCGATCACGAGGTTGGCGAGCAACTCGCGGCACATCTTCTCGACGGTGGCGCGGGCTTTGGCCTCGTCCTTTTCGGCGAGTTCGACTTCGATGTACTTGCCTTGGCGAACGTCGCCGACGCCGGCAATGCCCAGATGACCGAGCGCGCCTTGGATCGCCTTGCCCTGCGGATCAAGGACGCCGTTCTTCAATGTGATCTTGATGCGGGCTTTCATGTTCGCGAGGGAATAGAAAATACGGAATGGGGAATAGGGTCGCTGCTCGCGGCACCCTCGTCACCCCAATCCTTACTCACTACTCCCAACTCCCTTTCATTCAAGTGGGTTTTGAGCCGTTGGACGTTACCAGTACGGGACCGGCGCCCTTGGGGGGACGCGTTTCGGTTAGCACGCCCAGGCGGCGGGCGACTTCCTGATAGGCTTCGAGGACGCCGCCGAGATCGCGGCGAAAGCGGTCCTTGTCCATCTTGTCGCCTGAGGTCGAATCCCACAGGCGGCAGCAATCCGGACTGATTTCGTCGGCCAGGATGATGCGCATCTGCTCATTGTCCCAGTGGCGGCCGAACTCGACCTTGAAGTCGATCAAGCGGGTGCCGATGCCGAGGAACAGGCCGACCAGGAAGTCGTTGATGCGTAGCGCCAGCGACATGATCTCGTCGATCTCTTGCGGCGTCGCCCACCCGAACGCGGTGATATGCTCTTCCGACACCATCGGGTCGTTGAGCTTGTCGGCCTTGTAGTAGAACTCGATGATCGAGCGCGGCAACGCGGTGCCTTCCTCAAGGCCGAGCCGCGTCGAGAGCGAGCCGGCCGCAACGTTGCGCACGACGACTTCGAGCGGGATGATCTCGACTTCGCGGATGAGCTGCTCGCGCATGTTCATGCGGCGCATGAAGTGCGTCGGCACGCCGATCTCGCCGAGCTTGACGAAGATATACTCGGAAATCCGATTATTGAGCGCGCCCTTGCCATCGATCAACGCGTGCTTCTTGGCGTTGAAGGCTGTCGCATCATCCTTGAAGTGCTGAATCAACGTGCCAGGCTCCGGGCCCTCATAGAGAACCTTGGCCTTGCCTTCGTAGACCCGGCGGCGCTTGTTCATCACCATTTATCCTTTGAGCCGTCAATGTGGCGCAGTTCGCCTCCCAACCTCTCGTACCTAAGGGCTTGAGCGGTAATATGGAGGCGTTTTCAGTTGCCAACAGTAGCCGAACGAGGGTCGCGACACAATGTTAACGAAGGGGAGCCTGAGGAGGCTAAAGGATCGAGCTGCTGCTACAACCCGAGGAGGCGCTAGTTTTAGCCCAGTTTGCCCCCTATTCTGAGTAAAGCTTTACAAGCAACGCTTGCCATGACGTCGCAGCCAACGTTAGTCTCAACGCAATCAGACGGAGTATAAAATGACGACCTTTGAAGAACGGCAGAAGGGCTTCGAGAAGAAGTTTGCTCACGACGCCGATCTGAAGTTCAAGGCCGAGTCGCGGCGCAATAAGATGCTGGCAGAATGGGCCGGTGGGAAGATGGGAGTTACTGGGGCTGCTTTGGAAGATTATGTGAAGGCGGTACGTAAAGCTGATTTCGCCGAGAAGGGCGACGACGATGTATTGCGGAAGGTCTCGAAAGATCTTGCCGACAACGGCGTGGGTGTCCCGGACGCAGATATTCGTAGGACGATGGATGAGTTCCTGGCGAAGGCCGTGCAGCAGATCGAATCTGCCGGCTGAGCGCCTAGCTTGAGCTTGTTCCGCGCTCCAGCTCCGCCAGATGCTTCAGAAACCAACCGAATCGCATCAATCCTTCGGGCCAGGGACCTTGGCCCGAAGCCGTGTTGACGTGGCCGGATTCGCCCGCTTCGACCAGGATCGAGCCCCACGCCGCGGCAAACTCGCGTGCCCGATCGAGACGGCAGAAAGGATCGTCGGACGAGGTAACCAGCACCGAGGGGAACGGGAGCTTCCCTAGATCGGCTGGGGCAAAGCTCTCGATCGTTTCAGGCGGCAGAGCTGCTGCCTCAAGGTCTGGTGCGGCGACGAGGAGCGCGCCGGCAACCATTCCCGCTGGTAATTTGTGCGCCGCGTGTACCACCGCATGCACCCCGAGACTGTGCGCAACGATCACCGCCGGACGCGTCGAAAGCGCGACATCTTCGATAATGCGGCCGACCCAGTCGTCGAGCAACGGTGTCTCCCAGTCGGCCTGCTGGACGCGCCGGGCGGTTTTCAGCTGACGTTCCCATCGCGATTGCCAATGGTCGGGGTCAGCGTTGGTCCAGCCCGGCACGATCAGTATGTCGATTTCGGATGTCTTCATGGCGCGAATACCAGAAACAGGAATGTCAGGAAGATGACGAGATGGACGAAGCCGGATAGCACGTTCGTGCGGCCCGTCCCGAAGGTGAGCAAGCTCACGAACAAGGTCAAC
>JANOOW010000306.1:0-5017 GCA_031421555.1 Hyphomicrobiaceae bacterium
GCGGCGTGCTGCTTTGACTGCGGCAGGCGGCTACAAGTATCCCGATCATCAAACGCCGTGGCAGGAGATTCAGCGCGGCATGGTCGACGAGCTGTCCAACGGCATGGTGCTGAAGCCTGCCGTGAAGTACCAGCGCATCGCGGAAACGAAGGGCGTCCCCCGCGATAATCACTAATGGTGGCCGCGTCCGACACCGCTGTCGCGGAGCCGGCCGGACGCGGCGGGACTACGCGGCTACCGGCCGGCGCGCGGAACGCGTGTCGGCAGCCGCCACAAAAATGAGATCTTCCATGACTGATGCAGGCCACGGGGTGGTTCCCCTCAGCACCCTGAAAAGTATGAGCGGGCTCGACTTCCTGCAGGCAATGGTCGACGGCCGCCTGCCGCGCGCACCGATGGGCGCAACGTTGAACTTCGGGCCCGTCGCGGTGTCGAAGGGCTTCTTTGCCTTCGAGGGCACGCCAGGACCGGAGCATTACAATCCGATCGGCACGGTGCACGGCGGGTATGCCGCGACCCTACTTGATAGCTGCATGGGTTGCGCGGTGCAGTCGACGTTGGCGCAGGGCTTCGGCTACACCACGCTCGAATTCAAGATCAACCTGCTGCGGGCGATAACCTCGGAGACCGGTCTCGTGCGCGCCGAGGGCACGGTCGTATCATCAGGCCGGCGCGTTGCGACCGCCGATGGCAAGCTCGTCGACGGCAAGGGCCGCCTCCTCGCCACCGGCACGACGACCTGCCTGATCATGGAGCTGTAAGCGGGCCCGAACAGCACCCTTGCACCAGCGGTGGTTGTGCGGCTGCCGTCTTCTGTCATCATGCCGGTTTATAGACGATTACGGGAGGCGAATGGTGGCTGCTCAATCACGGCAAATGACGCTCATCGGCTTTCTGCAGGCGCAGAACTGCTCGAACTACGTCGGCTCCTGGCGTCATCCTGCAACCGCACCGGATTTTCTTTCCCCTGCCTACTATCAGCGCATTGCGCGCACGTTGGAAGCTGGGTGCTTCGACCTCGCGTTTTTCGATGATCGCCTCGCCATGCCCGATATCCTCGGGGACGACTATCGCGCCGCGGTCGAAAACGGTGTGCGCGTGGTCAAGATGGACCCGACAACAATCCTCACCATGATGGGGGCCGCCACCGAGAAGCTCGGCCTCGGCTCGACCTACTCGACGACCTACTACGAGCCATTCCACGTCGCGCGCGTGTTCCAGACCATGGACCTGATGCTGGGCGGCCGTGTCGCCTGGAATGTCGTGACGTCGCTCAATCACAGCGAGGCCCGCAACTTCAGCCAGACCGAGCATCCCGAGCACGACTTGCGCTACGACCGTGCCGACGAATTCATGGAAGTCGTGCACGGCCATTGGGACAGCTGGGAGCCGGACGCGATCATCGCCGACCGCGAGACCGGCCAGTTCGCCGACGCCAACAAAGTCCATCGGCTCGAATTCGAAGGCAAATGGTTTCGTTCTCGCGGTCCGTTCACGGTGCCGCGCAGCGCACAGGGGCGGCCCGTCGTCATCCAAGCCGGCCAATCCGGGCGCGGTTTGCGCTTCGCCTCGCGCTGGGGCGAGCTGGTATTCGCCGTCTATCCGAATCTCGAAGTTGGCCGCAAGGTGTACGCAGCTTTCAAGGACCAGGTCGCCAAGGCTGGCCGCGAGCCGGCCAACGTCAAGGTGGCGCCCGCCATCTACGTCATCGCCGGCGAAACGCGCGGCATCGCCGAGGCCAAGATGGAAATAATCGACAAACTAGCCAAGCCGGTCGATGCGCTGTCACTGTTGTCGGAAGTACTGAACTTCGACTTCGCATCGAAGAAGATGGACGATGCCTTCACCGATGACGAACTGAAATCGATCAGCGGTCTGCAGGCAATCCGCGATCGCGTGGTGGCAGCATCGGGCAAGAAGAACCCGACGATCCGCGACTTCGTCGAGGTGTCGAACCGCGGTACAATTCGCGAGTTCCCCCTGTTCGTTGGCAGCGCGAAAGACATCGCCGACAAAATGGAAGAGTGGTTCACCAAGGAAGCTTGCGACGGCTTCGTGGTCGCCGGCACTCACCTCCCCGGTTCTTACGAAGACTTTACGCGGCTCGTGGTGCCCGAGCTGCAGCGCCGCAGCTTATTCCGTAAGGCCTACAGTGGAAATACGCTGCGCGACCATTTGGGTCTGCAGAAGTCGACGATTGGCGACTGGAAAGCCAAGGCTTGATGTGGCAAAGCCGAAGTAGCCAGTATCAGTCCGGAGAAGTGTGTGTCGCCGAAGCCACCGAAAGCACCGTCTACGGTTAGTGCCACCGACTTTCGCCAGAGTATGCGTCAATTGGCGGGCACCGTGACGGTGGTCGCGACAGGCAGCGCCGGCGCACGATTTGGGTTGACCGCGACGGCGATATGCTCGCTGTCGGACGATCCGCCAACTCTACTCGCCTGCGTCAATCGTTCGGCGAGCGCCCACGACGTGATCCAGAAAAACCGCTGCTTCAGCGTCAATCTGCTGTCGGGCGAGCAGGCGGCCGTTGCTAGCCGTTTCGCCGGCCGCTCAGGTCTTCGAGGCGAAGCTCGCTTCGAAGGTGCTACCTGGGGCACGTTGCAGACCGGTTCGCCGATATTGAAGGACGCGCTCGCCGCTTTCGACTGTCAAGTCGCGCAGGAGCACGTGTTTCCCACGCACACCATCTTCATAGGAAAAGTCGTCGCAGCCGCAGCGCGGGAGGACGCCGATCCGCTGATCTATATCCGGGGTGCGTTTCGCCGTCTGCAACCGGAGTAATCGTGCTAGTTGGCGGCTTTAGGTGGTTCGCCGGCATTTGACCGAAACATGCCATTGCGGCCTGACCCGACCTCGACTATGGTCCGCGCGCGCGACCAGCCTTGTTGGGCCGGTCTCGAGCATGGGGCGTCGCCAAGTGGTAAGGCAGTGGATTTTGATTCCACCATTCGGAGGTTCGAGTCCTCCCGCCCCAGCCAGCTAACCTGCTGAAAACGCTGCATATTACTGGTCTCCTTGTGCGGCCTAATAAGGTCGTGTTTTCCGCGGGTTAGTGTCTAGTCAATCGCAGCACTAGCAAACGGAGACGCGGATCGCGGCATGATTGCGGGAGGTTGGGCGAAACGTCTCTACGGATGACTTTCGGGGAAGGCGGTGCGGGCCGGGGACTTTGGAGCGGTGGCTCAGACGAAGCGCAGAAACTCGCCCTGGCAGGACCAGTCGAGCGGCAGGTCTCTCGACAGATGCAGCAGACTCTTGACGCTGAGTCCCATTGGTTGCCGCCCGGCCAAGATCGCATCGACGATGTGCGGCGCGAGATAGGACAGCCGCATGAGCGACGTCATCCGCCCCTTGCTCTTGCCGAGGCGCGCGGTGATTACATTGATGCTCTCCGTTGTGTCAGCGAGCAGCTCCGTCCTGGCGGCAACCGCTTCCTGCATCAAACGAACAAGATCGAGATTGATCTCAGCGCGGCTTCGTTCGCCAATGACTAGGCGCTTGCCGCGCCCGACACGACGCAGCTTGGCGGCAATCGACAACACGATGGTCTGCTCAGTCTCATTTTCCAAACTTACCGCCGTGCCAAGCGCGCGAGCAAGCTGGCCGGTACCAACTGCGACCTCGATCAGATCTGCCGATAGGGTGACGCGTGCAATCATCTGTCGCGCCAGCGCCCGCACTTCTTCCGGCGGCATTGTCAGCCACTGGCGGTCAAGGTCGGCAGCGCGCCGGAGGACGAGGTCGAGCTGCTTTGCTGTGAGGTCAAGCGGGTCGAGCGTTTCAGCAATTTCGTGCTGCGACGATATCAGCGCATGAAGTCGATCGAGGACCAGACCGTCGATCTCGCCCGCCGGTACGCGCATCGTATTCGCCATTCCGCAGTCGAGCAGCGAGGCAGAGATATAGTAGCGATAGCGCCGGCCGCGCTTATTGGCGTGCGTCGGCGTCATGCGGTTGCCGTCGCCATCAATGATGAGACCGGTCAACAGGCTGGGGGCCTTTACCCCGATCGCAAGGGAGCTCGCGCTGCGGTTGGCCTCAAGCTTGTCCTGGACGATTTGCCAAAGGCCAGCGTCGACGATCGCCTCATGTCTGCCAGGATAGACATTGCCTTTATGTGGGACCTCCCCCCGGTAAAGCCGGTTTTGCAAGATCAGGTACAGGATGCCGCGGGAGAAAATCCCACCGCCAGCAATCAGACCATTGGCTCCCTCGCGACGCTTGCTGCGAAAGCCGCGTCGGGCGAGCTCGGCTTGCAGCAGCGCCACCGAACCCAGTTCGCCGTATCGCTCGAAGATAAGGCGGACCGTTTCGGCCTCGGTCACATTCACGACCAGCTTGCGATCCTTGACGTCGTAGCCGAGTGGAATCGTGCCGCCCATCCACATGCCCTTGGCCTTTGAGGCCGCGATCTTGTCGCGAATGCGCTCGCCGGCAATCTCGCGCTCGAACTGCGCGAACGAGAGCAGCATGTTGAGCGTCAGCCGGCCCATCGACGTCGTGGTGTTGAACGACTGCGTCACCGACACGAACGAGGCGTTGTGAGCATCTAGCACATCGACGATCTTGGCGAAGTCGGCGAGCGAGCGGGTCAGGCGATCGACTTTATACACGACCACGATCTTGACCTTGCCAGCCTTGATATCGCCGAGCAGTCGTTGCAGTGCTGGCCGCTCCAGGGTGCCGCCGGATAAACCGCCGTCATCGTAGAGATCGCGTACAGTGACCCAACCGGCGTGCTTCTGGCTGAGGATGAACGCCTCCGACGCCTCACGCTGCGCATCGAGCGAGTTGAACTCTTTGTCGAGCCCTTCGTCGGACGACTTTCGGGCGTAAATGGCGCAGGCGATCCGGGTCATGCGATCCGCCTTTGCAGGCGTTGCAGGCGACCACGGCATGTCTCAACCGCAACAATCAAGCGATCACAAGACTGGCGGGCGGCGACAAGACCTGGCGCCGCCTGGGCTTCGGACGCCAGCAGTGCGGTATCCTCCAGCAGACCGGTGATATCGAC
>JANOOW010000307.1:0-2841 GCA_031421555.1 Hyphomicrobiaceae bacterium
TCGCCACGATCGGGGCGGTGTCGAACCCGGACCATTCGAATACGGTGGTTGGTAAAGCCGGTCGCACCCGTTGGAAGGGCATCCGTTCAACGGTTCGTTCGATTGCTATGAACCCGGTTGATCATCCGAACGGTGGTCGTACTAAGGGTGGTAAGCATTGGGCGACACCTTGGGGCAAGCCAACCAAGGGTTTCAAGACGCGTAAGAACAAATCGACTGACAAATATATCATCCGCGGCCGTCAGGCCAAGAAGTAACGACGACGAGGTCCCTCATGTCACGATCAGTATGGAAAGGCCCGTTCGTCGACGGTTATCTTCTCAAGAAAGCTGAGAAGGTCCGTAACTCCGGGCGTAACGAAGTCATCAAGATCTGGAGCCGCCGCTCGACGATCCTACCGCAATTCGTAGGATTGACGTTTGGTGTCTACAATGGTCACAAGCACATTCCCGTCAACGTGTCGGAAGACATGATTGGAATGAAGTTCGGCGAATTCTCTCCGACCCGCACGTTTACCGGGCACGGCGGCGATAAAAAAGCCGTCAGGAAATAAGGGAAGACCATGGGCAAACAAAAACGCGAACGCAGTCTGGCCGACACTGCGGCTCAGGCCGTAGCGAAGAACCTCCGGGTGTCGCCGCAGAAGCTCAATCTGGTTGCTGGCCTGATCCGCGGGAAAAAGGTCGCTCAGGCGATGGCTGATTTGGAGTTTTCGCGCAAACGCATCGCCATGGACGTCCGCAAGGTCGTCATGTCGGCGGTTGCTAACGCTGAAAACAATCATGGTCTCGATCCTGACGATCTCGTCGTGTCAGAGGCGCATGTTGGCAAGAACCTGGTGATGAAGCGCATGCATCCGCGTGGTCGCGGACGTATGGGTGCGATCATGAAACCATTCTCACAGATCACCGTGATTGTGCGAGAAGCCCCTGCGGCACCTGCCGAGAAGGAAGCTTAATATGGGTCATAAGGTCAATCCAATCGGGCTGCGGGTCGGCATCAACCGTACCTGGGATAGCCGCTGGTTTGCGGGCCGTCAGGAATACGGTCGGCTGTTGCACGAAGATTTCGCTATTCGCCGTCACATCATGAAGAACCAGCGCCAAGCTGGTATTGCTAAAGTTGTGATCGAACGTCCGCACAAAAAGTGCCGTGTCACCGTATATTCGGCTCGTCCGGGTGTGCTGATCGGCAAAAAAGGCGCGGATATCGAGAAGATCAAGAATGATCTTTCGCGGTTGACGGCGTCGGAAGTGCACCTGAACATCGTCGAAATCCGCAAGCCGGAAATTGACGCGACCCTGGTCGCCGAAGGCATCGCACAGCAGTTGGAGCGCCGCGTGGCGTTCCGCCGGGCGATGAAGCGGTCGGTCCAGTCGGCTCTGCGTTTGGGTGCACTCGGTATCCGCATTAACGTGGCGGGCCGTCTTGGTGGCGCGGAAATTGCGCGCACTGAATGGTACCGTGAAGGCCGCGTGCCGCTGCATACGCTGCGTGCTGATATCGATTTCGGTTATGGCAAGGCCACAACGGCTTACGGCATCATCGGCATCAAGGTTTGGATCTTCAAGGGCGAGATCATGGAACATGATCCGATGGCGTCGGAGAAGAAGATGACGGATATGCAGGAAGGCGGCGGTGGCGGTGGCCGTCGTCGTGACGAACGCGGTGACCGGGGCGACCGGTCTGGCGATCGCGCCTGAAGTGCTGTTGAGGATAGACGACCATGATGTCACCTAAACGAACTAAGTTCCGCAAGGCCCACAAGGGCCGGATCCATGGCGTTGCCAAGGGCGGGACGACACTGAACTTCGGCAGCCATGGCCTCAAAGCTGTGGAACCGGAGCGCCTGACAGCGCGGCAGATAGAAGCTGCCCGTCGTGCTATTACGCGTCATATGAAGCGTGCGGGCCGCGTCTGGATCCGGATTTTCCCTGACGTTCCCGTCTCGAGCAAGCCCGCCGAAGTCCGCATGGGCTCGGGCAAGGGTTCGCCTGAGTTCTGGGTCGCCAGGGTCAAGCCAGGCCGCGTCATGTTTGAACTTGATGGCGTCACGGATCAGGTGGCCAAGGAAGCGCTGATGCTCGGCGCGGCCAAACTACCGATCAAGACGCGTATCGTAACGCGGATGGCCTAATTTCTGCCGCCAACTCATTGGTGATGGCAGGCTGCCAACCCGGTTGGGTGGCGTGATTTTGAGGATTGACGACGATGAAGGTTGGCGAAGTACGGGACCTGACGCTCGACCAGTTGGATGAACAACTGGGCAAGCTTAAGAAAGAGCAGTTCAACCTGCGCTTCCAGCGGGCATCGGGACAGTTAGAAAACACAGCGCGGGTGCGGGTAGTTCGCCGTACGATCGCTCGGATCAAAACGATTGCGCGCCAGAAGCAGGCGGGCGGCGCGGCGATGAAAAGTTGAGGAGATAACCAATGCCAAAGCGCATCCTGCAGGGCACGGTTGTGTCCGATAAGAACGCAAAGACCATTGTGGTCGAAGTCGAGCGGCGCTACACGCACCCTCTGCTTCGTAAAACAGTGCGGCGCTCGAAAAAGTATCACGCGCACGATGAGAACAATACGTTCAAGATCGGGGATCGGGTACGGATTGAGGAGAGTGCGCCGATTTCGAAAAACAAGCGGTGGGTCGTGCTGCAAGACGACAAGCCGAGTGCCTGATCGAACGTTTATTCATTGCCGGGGTAACCCGGATACTAAGTTTGGCGAGACGAGGGCTGCACCTCGAAACTCATAATTAGAAGCTCGGGTTCGCAGCTCAGCAAAAGAGGACTGGTCCAATGATCCAGGTGGAGACCAATCTCGACGTCGCCGACAATTCCGG